>JACMJB010000313.1 GCA_014380815.1 Armatimonadota bacterium | reverse complement strand
TTTTGCCGACTCCCTGGAGAACTTTCCCGTAATGCGGTTCACTTTTCGCTGCCTTCTGCCACTTGCTGTGATAGCTTCCTTCCTTCCCTTGCTTTGCGAGGGGATTCCTGCCGCCGCCCAGACGCGGTATCGCAATCTCCGCAATGACCGTTTCGCGACCGTCAGTTCCGGTCCGCAATCTGCCCTGATCGTGGAGGTCGCGACTGGTGAGGACGCCGCCGCGACCCGAAGGCGCGTCCGCCTCGCGGTCCAAAACCGGTGGCAGGGACAGGGGCGGGCGATGCGCGCTCAGCTTGAGGCACTCCGCAAAGCCGGAGTCCTGAAGCCGCGCAGCACGGTCGCGGTCTCGACCATTGTTCTGGAGCAGAGCGCGGGTCGCCTGGTTCGCGCCGCGGCACCGACCCGCGCCACTACCCGGCAGTTCGGCGGCGGGGCGCTGACCTTTCGCTATACCGGCTTTACCGCCAGTGACGAGGCCTTTGTGCGTGCCCTGACAGATCTGGTCTATCCGCGGATCGTGAACCTGTATGGCGCTCCCGCCGAAGGCGGCGAGGTCGAGATCGTGGATGCAGGCGAGGGCCTGACGGATGTTCAGTTCCTGGCTTATGGCTCCTACAATGTCTCCCAGCGCCAGATACTGATCCCTCGTTTCACCGATTCAGGGCGGGAAGGGACCGCCCCCTCGCTGATTCTCAATCTGGTCCACGCGTTCCACGGTTCCGCCGTGTTTCGGTACGATGCCTGGGAGCAGGGTTTTGCCAGAGCCGCCGCCGCCGTTCTGGTGCGCGACCCGGCGGTCCAGGGTTTTCTGAGGGCGAACGGCGCTCCCACCCTGGCGGACGATCCCTCTTCGCTGGGGCACTTCTCGTGGCTTCCTTTTTACGAACTCCTGAATCAGCCGCCACTGGGCAACAGCACGTTCTTTCCCCCCACTCAGGCCAACACCCCGACAGATATCACCGGGACAGGCCGGATGATCCTGGCCCGCCTGGGCATGAGCGGGGCGGCCTGGCTGAAAGTCTACATCGAGAACCAGAACTTCTTCCGCGATTTCAATGCTGATTATTACGCGCAGTTCAATGGGAACGCGAACCTCGGCGGCGATGTCCCGGCGCTGCGGGCGATTGCCGCCGGCAAACTGCCGGGTGGTGTCGAGGGGATCTCCTTCGGGGACTGGTTCACCCGGCAGTACATTCTGGACACCAGCGTCTCCGCTGGTCAGAAGCTCTTTGCGTTCGTGACCCCCTTTCCTCTGGAAGACGTGGGGGGGACGGTGGATCAATCGCCTTCCGTCATCCTGGTCTACTTTCGCACGCTCGCCGACGGCGACGAGGAGCTTCTGAACGGTCCCGCCTATGCGACGTATCTGGACAGTTCCAACGCCACCATTCAGCTTGGGCAGGGAAGCGTTCAGATCGAACAGGGGGCGGGTTTCTTTACCCCGAACGTTAATCTTTCCGGGCAGGACCGGTATTCGCTGAACTTTACCGCTGGCGGCCTGACGGTCCGCACGTATCTGCCGTTCGGCTTCACCGGGGATTTTCAAGGAGTCGTCGTCGGCGCGAACTCTCTGGGCGGAAATGTGACCGTCCAGCAGACCACACTCCCACCGGTCAGTACCCGAGGCGGCTCCTCCAGCGCTTCGAGTGGCGCGTTTGGAACCACCGCAGGCTCTCCTCCAACGGACCTGTCGGTCACCACGGTGACCCTGAATCGGGGCGGTGCCACGACCAGCTTCCGATTCAACACTGGGGATGGCCTTTATTACGTGATCCTGCGGCCCGATGGCGCGGTCACCACCGCGACAAGATCTTTCGCGCGAACGACGCCGCCTCAGCTGGTATCGTTTCCGATCCGTCCGCTCACAGCCGCGGCAGGCGTGGCCCTTGGCCTTCCTGCCACCGACTTTTTGCTGAATACCTGGGACTTTGCGGCGACCCCCCCCGTCTACCGACCTTTTGTGGAGAGCCAGGTGGCGGGAACACGACTGGAGCCTGGAACAGGCTACTGGCTCAAGGTGGCCCCGTCCGCTGGCGCCACGGTCAGTATCGTAGGAACCGTGCCTCCCACGGATACCGATTACACGGTTGCGATCCCCTTTGGCTGGAGCCTGATCGGCTCGCCGTTTGGAACCGATATCAATCTGTCGGATCTTCGGGTCCAGTACCTTCAGAACGATGCGGTTCCCTGGGAAGAGGCGGTCGGGGACCTGGTTCAGCCCGAAGTGTTCGGCTTTGATCCGAACGGGGCCGACCCGTCCGCGGGTTATCAGACGACTACCGTCCTCCAGGGAACCCAGTGGAAAGGCTACTGGATTCGGGCGCGGGTCCCCGGCGGCGTGACGCTGATCCTGCCCGGTCCAGATTCCCCGACCCGAAACCGGTCCGTACGCGATGCCCAGACCCGGTCGGCAGGCCGACCCGCCGTGCCGACCCGCTCCGTGGCGTCGGGGCGCGAAAAAGGGCGAGCGGAATGGAGTGTTCGCCTGACCGCCGAGCAAAACGTTGGCAGCCTCGCCTTTGCAAACCGTGATTCGGTCACACTCGGCGCGGCAAAAAACGCGACGCGCGGGTATGATCCGCTCTGGGATACCGAAGCCCCGCCGCCGATCGTGACCAGTGTTCGCACCTCGCTTACGGGCGGCGGCATCGTTTCCGGGGGACGGGCGACCGGCGGACACTCGGTCGCGGACTTTCGCGACCCGGAGTCGGCGGGGCGCGCTGCCACCTGGGATCTGAGCGTTCTGACACCCGTCAGCGGCACAGCGAGACTCTTCTGGGATGGCGTCGGCACCGCGCCACGCCGCACCCGTCTGACACTCGTGGACACAGTCACGGGGGCGCGCACCCCGCTTCGCAGCCGGTCCTCCTACACCTGGACCGGAGAGGCGGGCAAAAGCCGTGCGTTCCGAGTCATCTCTGAGCCGGAGCGCTCCCTGCCCCTGGGCATTTCCAATATCCGGGTCCAGCAGTCGCGCGGTGGGGGAACCCGAAGCGCCGGCTTCGAGGGGGTTGCGATCTCCTACAGCGTGCTGGGCGATTCCGACCCACAGATTGAGATCGTTATCTCGAACGCTTTCGGTAAAACGCTGCGACGCCTGGACGGCGGGACCCCGTCAGAGGCGAGTCGCGGGGCGGGGGTGGGGGGGAACGGCTCGCTGCAGCAGCGGACCGTGCGCTGGGATGGCAGAAGCCAGGACGGGGTGCCCGCGGCGTTTGGAACCCTGTTTGTGACGATCACCGCGCGGGGCAGCGACGGAACGCTGGTGCGGACCCGTCAGCCGATTCTGCTGGTCCGCTAGTTCAATACGCTACTATTTGACAGGCAGCAGGGGACCGGATCAATCTTTCGGCCCTGGAGATAAATTTTCGTGCTGAAACAGAATTGTCTGGTAAGAGTCCGCTGGCTGAGCGCACTCTCCGTCGTACTCACCGTTCTTCTTGGTCTCCTGCCTTCCGGCTGCGGGGGAGGCGGTGGCGGTGGCGGCGAGCTACCCACGGTGGTTCGAGGCACTGTCCGCGACTCGGCAAGGAGCGATCAACCGGTCGGCGGGGCGACCGTCACTATCGGCGGGGTCACTGCGACCACCAATGCCGCCGACGGCAGCTTTGAGATCCGAGGGGCGGCACTTGGGACGACGCTTGCGGTGGTGACCGCGCCTGCTCAGGCTCCGCAGACCCTCGCGTTTGCGGAACCAGTTGACTTCGGTGCCCGCGACGATCTTATTCTGACGCTGAACATCGGTCAGATCCGGGGGCGGGTCGTTCTGGGGGGGCAGCCGGTCGCCGGTGCGCAGGTGACCGAACTAACGACCGGATTCAGCATCCCGACCAGCCAGGACGGTCGGTTCCTGCTGGAGAGTATCCCTCCCGGCGCTTCGACCGTTTTCGCCATCGCGGCAACGGCCTCAGTGAGTCGGCAGATTCCGGTCGTCAACGGGGTCAATGAAGCCGGGGACCTCGTTCTGGTGGATGAGACGGATACGAACCCGCCCCCGGCCCCACCAGCGACACTGATCGGAAAGATCACCCTCTCGGATCAGCCGTCGGCAGCGGCGGCGGGCACAGCAGTGCTCCTCCTGCGCGGGGGGATTCAGATCGAGGATACCGTTACGGACGCTGCCGGGGAGTACCGGTTTTACGTCCCACCGGGCGGCGGCTACAGTGTGCTGGCCCGGCGCAACGCCTATCAAGATGCCCTGTCGGGACCGCTGACGATCACGGACCCCTCGGTCCCGCTGCGTGCGGACCTGACGATGAACCCTAATTAACGCCCGCCATGGCAGTCTCTGAACTCTGGGTCTGCGACGCCTGCGGTGACGATGCCGTTCTGGTCCACGCCCAGGAGTGGACGCCCGGTCCCCACGCTGAAGTCCTGCCCTACGAGGGAACCGGGCCAGTCGGCGGTCTGGTGAACCGGGTCTGGTGCCCCGACTGCCGGAGGGTCCAGCCGCATGTTTTCGTGCGGCTGAATCCCCCCGGCGCGCACGCGGTGATCGCATATGCAGAAGCCCAGCGGATCGGCTGCACCGGGACTGAAACCGGACCCTGCCCCCGCTGCGGCACCCAGTTGATCTGGAACCTGGAGGCTCTGCCCTGCGCGAAGTGTCCCCAGGGGACTTATCATTTCACCGGGGAGTGGGAGGATGCTGTGTGAGGGGCTAAGGCTGAGAGTTCCGGTTTGACCGGCGGCCCTCACGTTCCCAGAACCGGGTGCAGTGGGGAAGAAAGTCGCAGTAGGGGCAATGTTCATTGACTACCGGCAGAACCCCCTCCCAGTCTTTGTTCCGGATGGCGTCCCCGGTTTCCAGGCAATCGGCGAAAAGGTGCGTATGACCGGCCTCACTCAGCTCATGCGATGCCCGCGCCCCGGTGCGGAGCGCGACCAGGGTCGCGAAGACGCGGCGCTCCGGATACTTCTGCTTGAGAAGTAGCTGGTAGATGCCCAGCGCCAGCGATCCCTCGACATCCTCCACTGTGACGGCATCGCGGCCTGATTTATAATCCACGATCTCCAATGCGCCATCATGGTGCTCATCCACCCGGTCAATCCGCCCCGAAAGCGCGACTTCAGGAGACAGGTCCACACGGATCGTCTTCTCGGTAAAGAGCAGGTGGGGCGGGGCATCCTCCCGTGCGGTCGCCTCGGTCAACGCGGCCTGCTGGGCCGCATGGTACTCCTGGAGAATCCGAACCCCCTCCGCACGATACTCGTGCTCCTGTTCCTCGCCCGCATATCCCTTCGTGATCCAGAGAGCTTCCAGGGACGCGGTGAGTGTCTCGGCGGGGACCGCTTCGGCCCCTCCCGCAAGATGGAACGCATCCAGCGCGCGGTGCAGAGAGTGCCCAAAGGCTTGCCCGGCCCGGGCGCGATGGTAGAAGCGACCTACCTTATCAATATATTCCAGTCGGTACTTCGCGCTGCATTGCTCATACATGCGCAATTTTGTCGGGCTGATAACGAATTTACGTGCCAAAATCGTCTCTCGCGGTAAAACGCACGATGCGTCTCCCGAATGCGGGCTGTATAATAGGGGCGGTAATGCCCTCGCGGCGCTGCCATCCCCAACTCCCGTGCCCCCGAGCAAGAAGAGGTGCTGCTACCGTGTCACACCGCCGCAATCCCTGCCTGATTCGCCCCGCCGCTTTTCTCGCGCTGCCTCTGTTTGCCGCCTCCGTCGCCGCACTTTCCGGTTGCGATAAGCTGAAGTTCGGAAAAAAGGAGGCCCCCGCTCCGGTTCCGACCACCGTCGTCAAAAAAGGGCCGACCCGGCCGGACATTGATTATGCCAAGATCCGCCCTAACGAGTTGGGGCGAATCCCGGTCATAATGTACCATGAGATCGGTCTGAAGCCAGACCGAAACGACCCCGGCCTGGTGCGCACCCCCACCCAGTTCAAAGCGGATCTGCAGTCGCTTTACAATGCAGGGTTCCTGCCCGTCAATCTTTCCGATGTGGTGAATGACTCGATCCGCCTTCCCGCCGGCAAGTCCCCCGTTGTGCTGACCTTCGATGATGCCCGTGAGACCCAGTTCAAGCTGCTCGAAACGGATAAGGCGCTTCAGATCGATCCGAACTGCGCAATAGGCATTCTGGATGCCTTCCACAAGGCGCATCCGGAGTGGGAGATGCGGGGAACGTTTTTTGTGCTGCCCAAATCCAAGGTGACTATGGAGTCGTTTCGGCAGGTAGGTATGGGCGGACAGAAACTTGCCTACCTCGTGGAGCAGGGGATGGAGATCGGCAACCACACCACCCTTCATAAGAGCCTGCGCAACATGTCTCCCGCTCAAATCCAGGAGGAGATCGGAAATGCCAATAACGTGATCTTAGCGTCGGTGCCCGACGCGAAGATCCGGGCGATGGCGGTTCCGATGGGGAAGTTTCCCAAAGACAAAAACAACCTCAAGTATCTGATGCACGGCTCGTATCAGGGGAAGCGGTATGATTTCCAGTGCGTCATGGCTGCCGCCTACCGCCCGATTCCCTCACCTGCCGCCAAGGAGTTCAACCCCGAGAAGCTCGAGCGGATCTCACCTGCCGATGGGCTGAACGGGTTGGGGGACTGGGTGAAGCGACTGAAGGCGAGCAACCCGTACCCGGTTTATGTTTCGGATGGCGATCCCAATGTCCTCTCCTTTGCCAAGGGGGATGAGAGACTGGTGAACTTTGCGCGGCTGGAAAAGCAGGGGAAGCTCGCGAACCCGTATTCTCCCTTTGGGGGAGCGGGAGGTGCGAAGCCGATCGTGGCAGGGTCAGACGCCGCCGCGCCGCCGCCAGTCATCACCGGCCCTGGAACTAAGCCGATCACCGGCGGCTAGGTGGAATCGCCCTCACGACGGCACGAGGACTTTGAGCGCCTTCGGTGCGACCTCCACAACAAGGGGCGTCGCACCGAAGGCGTCGCCGTCTACTTGAGCCGGCGTCTCCGGCAGGGTCTGGATCGCGATCTGTCGTGCGCGCAGCAGGTGAACCTCCGGGTCCGCGGCGGCGCGGCCCAGAGCGGCGGTCCCCAGCTGCCGCAGGAAAGCCCCACGCTGCAGGGCAAGGCCGCCGCCGGGGGGCACGGTGAACAGCGCGACATCGAGCAGTCCGTCCTCCATCTCTGCGTCGGGAAGGAAGCGGAAATCGCCGCCGTAGTTCGGACTGTTCGCGATCACCGCCATGAAGCAGGGGCCGGTAAACCAGAGCTTTCCGTCCAAATAAAGGGTGAACACGGGTGGCACGAAAGCGGTCAGGGTCGCGACCCCAGAGAGCACGTAGGCTGAGGCGCCCACCAGATCCTTAACCGCTGGCTGCATCGCCTGAACCGCGGTCGCATCGAAGCCGACAGAGCACATCAGCAAAAAATACCGATCCCCAATCCGACCCAGGTCCAGGCGGCGCGTCCTGCCCCCCAGACAGATCTCCATCGCCTCCGCGACATTTCCCAGTGGGATATTCAGCTCGCGCGCCAGAACATTCACCGTTCCCCGAGGCACGATCCCGAGCGCGCTGTCGGTGCCCGCCAGCGCCTCCGCCAGCGCTCGAAGCGTCCCATCCCCTCCCGCACCGATAATAATCTCCGCCCCCCGCGCCGCGGCATCGCGGGCCGCCTTCCGTGCCGAATCGAACGATTCGGCGGCAACCAGAACCATCTCCCGCCCGGTTGCAACCCGAGCATAAGACTGGGCTGCCTCCAGCCAGAGCCAGTCTGCGCCCATGGTCAGCTTCACGCCAGGTCCGGCATGAGGGTTGTAAATAAAGTAGATCGGCTCAGTCACGGGTCTGCCCGCCCCTTTTTCCTTCTGCGCCTCATAAAGCGCGTGTCGAGTCCCGTCTGCGCCGGTATACTCCGTTAAGCGAAGATGTCGAACCGCCTGCCAGCACTGCCCCTCGCCCCTCCGTCTCAGGGGCTGCCGCGTCTCACCACCGCCCGACTTGAAGTACGGATCGCCCAGGCGGGTGACGCGGACGCCATCAGCCGGTATGTGAATGAAAACGCCGCCTTCCTCCAGCCCTGGGAGCCGAAACGCGCGCCCTCTTACTACACCCCCGCCTACTGGCGTCTGCAGATCGCCCGCGACCCGGAGGATTTTCTACAGGATCGGGGCGTCCGGTTCTTTCTTTTTGACCGCACGGTCGCAGAGACCCGCGTCATGGGAGTGGCGACTTTCGGCAATCTGGTGCGCGGCGCGGCGCAGTACTGCACCCTGGGATATGCGGTCGCCCAGTCGGCACAGGGAAGCGGGCTGATGCGGGAGGCATTAGAAGACGCCGCGATTCCATACGTGTTTCGAGAGATGCGCCTCCACCGTATTCACGCGAACTATATCCCCAGAAACGAGCGGAGCGGCGGCCTTCTGAGACGCCTCGGATTTTCGGTTGACGGCTACGCGCGCGACTATCTGTTCATTAACGAGCGCTGGGAGGACCATATCCTCACCAGCCGGACGAACGAGGACTGGCATCCCCATGAGTCTTTTTGAGTATTAAAGCTCGAAGGCGTCCTTCACCACCCCCCGCAGCTTTTCCAGACCGGTTCGCGCCACTGACAGCGGGTCCTGCTGGTAGTATTCCGGGTTGAAAAGCTCCAGAGAAAGATAGCCGGTAAAGCCGATATCCCGCAGATCCCGCAGCAGCGGGCGGAGGGGGGCAACTCCGTCACCGGGGTAGACCCGGTCAGCATCAGTCAGCGACTCTGCGGGGAGGTCCGGGAAGTCGTTGACGTGGAAGACTTTGAACACCTCCGGTCCCAGCGCCCCGATCCCGTTTACAGGGGACCCCCCTTTTCTCAGGTGGTAAACATCAGCAAGGATGCAGGCATCCGAGTGACCGCTGTCCACGGTGAGAAGCGCGGCCTCGCTGAGACGGGAAAGATTGGCGGAAAACCCCCAGAACTCGACCTGGGGGATCACGCCCATCTCGTCGCCGAGTTCCAGAAGGTCGCGGTATCGCTCCGCGGCTGCCATCAGGTTCAGAGAAGGAGACCCCGCCTCGTGGATGCCCCAGGGCGGCGCCGCGATCCGCTTCCCACCGATCCGCGCGAGCAGACCCATGCTGTGCCGCGCGCCCTGAATTCCGGACAGCCTGCGCGCGGGGTCGTCCACGATCCACTCAAAAAAACCGATACCGCTTTCGACCGTCAGGCCGAGGTCACGGATCCGTGCCGCCAGGTCCCGCAGGTCGCCCCCCTCCGCCGCGAACTTTTCGATCTCATCAATCCACGGCTCAATCGCCTCGTAGCCCGCCGCCGCCGCCACATCCACCAGTTCGGAAAGGGAGAGGTGATGGCCTCTCAGCGTGCTGGTGTTCAGACAGTAGCGGAACGGTTCGGCATCACTGTGCTCCAGAACATCTGGCAGGGACAGCAGCATGGTTTCCGGGGATACCCGCTCTTCCAGCAGGGACTCTTCAAGCGATGGGGCATCCAGAACCAGGCTGCCCGCTGCGTTTTGGGGATTGGTCGCGGTTGTTTCTAACACGAGAGATACGTCCAGATCAGCAGAGTTTGTTGCTTCTACGTTCACCGGGGCAGCGGGGCAATCCTTCCGCCGGGAGGCGGCTCGTTAAGCATGCCCGCTGGGCGGGTACGAACAGGATGTTCTCGCGGCCCAGTGAAAGCGGCAGTCCGCGAATGAGATATTACCGGCGCGAAACAGGAACGAGACTAAATCCATGGGTGGTAACCGAGGTCGGGGCGGGGCGGGTCTGCTGGTAGCGCTCCTGATGGCGGCTTTTGCGCTTTTTCGCTACTACGGCTCGTCACAGGTGAACACGGTCACCGGAGAGAAGCAGCGCGTCGCGGGAATCTCTGCGCAGCAGGAGATCGCGCTGGGACTGCAGGCGGCCCCGCAGATGCAGCAGAGGCACGGGGGTCCGTCGCAGAACGCGCAGGCACGTGCGCTGGTCGCGGCGGTCGGTGAGAAGATCGCGCGAGGTTCCGATGCCGCAAAAACCCCTTACCAGTACAACTTTACGCTGCTGGATGATGACAAAACCGTCAATGCCTTCGCGCTTCCCGGCGGTCAGATCTTTATGACCGATGCCCTCGCGTCGCGCTTCAAAACAGAGGGGCAGTTCGCCGGGGTTCTGGCGCACGAGGCCGGTCATGTGATCGCTCGCCATGGGGCCGAGCATATTGCCAAGCAGCAGTTGACCCAGGGATTGACCGGGGCCGCTGTGCTTGCCACCTACGACCCGAATAACCCCAGCACTCAGCGGAGCGCCGCGGTCCTCGCGGCAATCGGGCAGCTGGTAAACCTGAAGTATGGGCGCGAGGATGAGCTGGAGGCGGACCGGCTGGGAGTGCGTTTGATGGCACAGGCAGGATATGACCCTCGCTCCCTGATACAGGTGATGGAAGTGCTGAAGGCAAGCGGGGGCGGGGGGCGACAGCCGGAGTTTTTCTCCAGCCACCCCAATCCGGAGAACCGGATTCAGCGCATTCAGGAGGCGATCAAAAAAGAGTTTCCAGGCGGCGTGCCTGCGGGTCTGAAGCCCTAGAACGGAGAGCATCCTTATGCCGGAAGGCCCGGAAGTCCGCCGCTATGCTCAGGCGATCCATAGCGCCCTATCAGGCCAGCCCATCGCGTCCCTCACCGCACGGACGAAGGCGGCGAAGGCGTATCTTGCCGCGGAGGAGCCACACCTGATCGGCAGAAGGATTGAACGCGTCTTTTCCCACGGAAAGAACCTGATCGGTCAGATCGAGGGAGGGTACTACTTCTACTCGCATCTGATGATGTGGGGAAGCTGGCGGGTGCTGCCCCATTCGTCCCCTTTTGAAGTGGATCGCCGAGAACGGGCGCGAATCGTCGTTCTGGGCGGGGCGACCGCGATCCTGGTTAGCGCACCGATCTTTGAGGTGGGGCACGGGAACCCCCTGAACGAGATCGCGGCGTTGCGGCACCTTGGTCCTGACATCCTGCCGTACCCTTGCGCGGGACATTTTGCGGCCTCCTGCTTTCTGGAGCGGCTTCTCTCCGCTGAGCACCGCGAACGGGCGATCGGTGCGGCTCTGCTGGATCAGACCATCGCTGCGGGAATCGGCAACTATCTGCGGGCTGAGATCCTGTTTCGCTGCCGGATCAACCCCTTCGTGCGTGCCGTGGACCTACCCCAGTCGGCTCTCCAGGAACTGTGCCAGGTCATACCTGAGATCGCGAGCCGTGCCCTGGAAGCCGCCGGGGTCACGGTGAGCGAGGCGGAGCAGCAAAGAATACGCGGGGATCGCTCGCTCCTTTACCCGAACGGGACGCCGGAATGGGGAAGTCGCCACGCTGTCTTTCGCCGCACGAATCTCCCCTGTTTAAACTGCGGGGTGAAAATCCAGCAGAAACGCCAGGTAACCCGGCAACTGGAGACCGGCGAGGACAAGGAGCGCATCATCTACTTCTGTCCCAACTGTCAGCACGTTGAAGTCGGCCCCAAATGACCGATGCTTTCCCCCCACCGGATGCCTTTCGTTTCTTCTGCGAAACGGCCGAGCGCATCCGTGCGACCGCCAAGCGTCTGGAAAAAGCCTTGTTCCTGGGCGACTACTTTCGAACACTTGCGGACGAAGACCTCGTGCGGGCGGCCCGCTATTTTTCCGGCTATGTCTTTTCAGCACGCGATCAGCGGACGATCCATATCGGCGGCGCCGCGCTGATCGCCGCGGTCACCGCCGCTTCCGGCGCGGAGGAGGCGCTGGTACGTACCCGTCTGGTCGCGCTTGGCGACATCGGGGATGTCGCCGGCGAACTTCACGGGGTCACTGAAGCCGTGCCGGGTCCATCCTCCCACCTTTGCCTGTCCGAAGTCGAGTCGTTTCTCGCGGCGCTTGCGGTCACCACCGGAACAAAACAGAAAATCCTGGCCGTCACGAAGGTGCTGAGGGGACTGTCGGCGCCCGAAGCGAAGTATCTGGTCAAGCTGCTGCAGGGCGACCTGCGGATCGGACTGAAAGAAGGGGCGGTGGAGGACGCACTGGCACGGCACTACCAGGTTTCCGTGGGCGAGGTTCAGCGGGCAAATATGCTGACCGGCGATATTGGAGAGACCGCCCTGCTGGCTCGGCAGGGAACCTTATCCACCGCGGCGCTGCGGCTGTTTCACCCTTTGAAGTTTATGCTGGCGACCCCGGCCACGGACCTTGCCGATCTGGCCCGACAGATGCCTTCGGATGGCTTTGTGGTCGAAGACAAGTTCGACGGTATTCGGGCACAGGCTCACCTCGCTCCCGTTGCCGCAGATTCCCCTCCGTTGCATGGGACGGAGATCAACGGAAAACGGGTGGCGCTCTTTTCCCGCACTCTGGATGAGATCACCGGCGCGTTTCCCGACCTTCTTCCCGCGCTGGCTGCCCTTATTCCCGAAACGAGCCATCAGGGGTTCATTCTGGATGGAGAGATACTGCCGGTGCGGCCTGCAGCGGGAAAAGCGCTGCCGACCGACATTTTGCCGTTTCAGTCTCTGCAGCCGAGACTTGGTCGGAAGACGCTCACCTCGGAGCTGCTGGCGCGAACCCCGGTCGCTTTCGTGCTGTATGACGCGCTTTTCAGCGACGGACGCATCCTGCTGGAGGAACCTCTGAACGTCCGTCGAGCCGCCCTTGTGGCGCTCGTGGTGGACGGACAGGTGATCCGCCGCGCCGACTCACGGGTGTTTGTGGGGACTGCGGACCTTGACCAGGAGTTCGAGGCGGCGCGGGCGCGAGGCAACGAGGGTCTGATGGTCAAAGACCCTGGTTCTCGCTACAAACCGGGGCGGCGTGGCCGAGAGTGGCTGAAGATCAAGCGGACCGCAGCGACCCTGGATGTCGTCGTGACCGCCGCTCAAGTCGGGGAGGGTCGGCGAAGCCGGTTTCTGTCGGATTATACCTTCGCCGTCCGCACCAGCGAGACCGATCCGACGCTGCTGAATGTCGGCAAGGCGTACAGTGGGCTAACGGACGCCGAGGTCCAGGAACTGTCCGACTGGCTCATGGCCCACACGGTCCAGGAGTTCGCCCATGGAAAAGTCCGCACTGTCGAGCCGTCCATCGTCTTTGAGGTGACCTTCGACCGGGTGCAGCCCTCCGCCCGGCATAAAAGCGGCTTTGCCCTTCGATTTCCAAGAATCCTTCGGGTCCGGCAGGATAAGCCCGCGAGCGAGATTGATACGCTGGAATCGGTTCGGCGTCTCGCCGAAGCAGACGGGGCAGCCCTTGATTAGAGCACCGCATTAGAGCACCGCGGCATCCGGTCCGCGCTGCAAATACCAGATCCTCCCGCCAAATGCGAAGGTGCCGACCGGGGCGGGAAACAGGGGTGGCAATTGCTCTTCGAGCCACTGGTTCAGGACATCCAGCGTTTCGCTGCCCTGCTCTAGCGCGGCGATCGTGTTGCTTTGCGTCAGCAGGTAGGCTGCTAGCTGCTCAGCGGTGAAGTGAACCTCGTTCGTATACGTTTCGCGCCCGACGAAGATAAAACCGCTGCTCTCAGCCTCTGCATCTGTCAAGGGCTGATCCTTCCGCGGCGGGCTGGGATACCGTGATAGATAGATGTCGCGGTTCCAATGCTCAAACGCGGGGTTTTCGCCCATCCTGCCATAGAACCCATTGTTGTAGATAATGAGCCAGCCTCGCGGACGCAAAAGCTGGTGTGCCTGTGCCAGAAACAGCTCGCGTTCGAACCAGTGAAATGCAAGCGATACGGTGACAAGGTCAAAGGACCCGTTCTCAAAGGGGAGCCGTTCTGCCGGGGACTCCACATGCAGGGTGTCTCCATCAAGCGCGGCAGCCTGCTGAAGCATCTCCTTTGAAATATCGGTGCCGACGACGCGATGGGCCAGCGCTTTGAGGGCGCGTGTGGACAGGCCCGTGCCGCACCCTACATCCAGCGCATCTTCCATCTTATCCTCGAGGCGGAGAAAGTCCTTGACCATCTCAAGGACAAAGGGGTTGATATCTGGACGCGCGCTTGCGTATCTTTCGGCAACGGTTGTATGAGCGAAAAAGTTCACGGGGCTGCCCTATCCACCCTTATAGCCGCAGCCACTTGGGGAGGGCACCTGAGCGAAAAAGCCGGCACGGCAACACATCGCAGTGCCGGCTTTTTCCTCCCCTGCAGGCAGGTCACACCCGGCGCCGCTCCTGGTCGGCGGGATCGCCCAGCGGGTCCTCGGAGGCAGGAAGGACCCTGCCGAAGCCCTGCTCCTGATCGGCGGGGTCCCCGAGAGGATCCTCCGACGCAGGCCGGATGTTGCCGAATTGACCGTCTTCCTGGTCTGCGGGATCGCCCAAGGGGTCCTGACTTGCGGGCAGCACGTTGCCGAATTCGTTGCGGTCCTGGTCGGCAGGGTCTCCCAGCGGGTCCTGGGAGGCGGGCAGGACCCCGTTCTCGTCAGGCCGCTTCTCATCGTCTCCAAGGATCGCATCTTTGACACGCTCGAAAATGTCTCCAAGTGACATCGGTTCGGTTCCTTTCTGGTGCCTTTGCCCAGCCTATAGCGAGCCAGCGCCCGCGGGGCCGCTCAGTTCCATCCCCCCTGATTTCGCGGCTCGATTGTACCGCTCGGCCTCGTCCGCGGGTACCTGAATGCCTGAGGCAGGGGGAGTCACGTAGACCGCGTTTCCTTTTTCATCCCGGTAATAGACACGGCCATTCTTTGAGCGGTAGTACTGGCCGTTCTTGCCCGTTCCCTTTGCGTTCTTCTGACGGTTATAGAGGTAAAGCAGGGCGGCTGCCCCTGCGATGATGGCGACTTTCTTGCCAGTGCTCATTCCCGGTTTCTGAGCCGGGGCGGGGACCGTGTCCGCAGTGCCGCCGGTCGTCTGATCTGAGCCAGATCGTCCGCAGCCCGCGAGGGTCGGGGCGAGGACCGTCAGCACACTGAGCAGCGCCAGAAACGACGACCATTTCGACCTTTTCCGAGCGTCCTGAACGAACATCTGCATGGGTCTACTCTCCTTGTTGGCTTCCGCCGTGGATTCGCGGCAAACGAGCTTTCGCGCATCGCCCAAGAGAGTGTTCCCACGGTAGGCGCGGCATAATCCCTTTAATGCCAAGCAATCGCTCCCGATTCCTTGCGCGTTGACACTCCAATTATTTTGTGTTCTCAAATACCAATTATCGAACACTTAGCTGACAACTGAACTAATGGGTCGTGAAATCGGGGCTTCCAGACTAAAAACGCAAAATAACACAATAAAACAGAGTAAACTAATCTCTAGAACACAGTAACGCAAAAAGGCGAGCAAACACAAATGAACACCTTGAAAGCAATTGCCACCGAATTGGTCGTGCCGGAGAGTACGCTGCGGATCTACCGGGACGAATTTGAGGAGTTCGTGGTGGCGAGCGGAGAGGGAAGGCGGCGGCGGTACGACGAGGCAGCCACCGGCAGGCTGAAGCAGATCGTTCAGTGGAAGCGGAACGGGTGGACCTCAGCGCAGGTGCGGGATGCCCTGTTGAAGGAGGCGATGCCTCAGGCGCGCGTTCGGCGGCGCTCCGTAGAAGAGAGGCTTGACGACGTGATCGCCCTTTTGCGAGTGCAGGGAAGCGAAGCGCTGCTGCTGAGAGCCGAGATCGGCGCTTTGCGCGCGGAGATCAGAAGGCTGGTCACAGAGATCGGATGGGATACCCCGCTGACCATGGAGCAGGTGCTGGCGGCCAGGAAGGACAGTGAAGACCGTGAGGACTAGAGCGAGACGACAGGCAGCTTGCTGTCCATGGCTGATTGCAGTGCGCGAATGTGGCGGGCGTTCTCACCGAGATCCGCCTTGCCAAGCCGGGAACGGGAGCGGATAACGACACGGGAGTATCTTCCCTGCGGGCCGAACGGCTCCGCGTGGACCGTGACATCATCGGTGAAGAGGCCGAGCGGCATTTTGACCTCGCAGGTCACGGTAAACCCGCTGGTATCGGTCCGGATGACGGTCCAGCGGGGCAGTACCGCCGCCGCTGCCGCCGCCAGGACCGTGGTGTTTCGAGGGTCGGCGTCATAGATCCGCGGCTGAAGATCCGGATAATCCGCGGACTTCCCGGTCGTAATATCGTTGCTGCGCAAACCTGCCGCAGGCACATAGCGAACGACCGCATAGGCGCCTGCCAGCAGGAATCCAAAGGCCCAGGCCAGCAGTACCGAGCGCAGGTAGCGCTTTCGAGAAAGCGGTTCGAGGTTTCCGGGCGGTGTCACGGACGCCTAACTACCCGGCTGCCGGCGCAATCGCCGGAAGAACCGCTTCCAGAGCCGCGAGGAAGACCGCATTCTGCGCTGCGGTGCCGATGGTGACCCGCAGATGGGTCGGCAGTCCAAAAATATCTCCCGTCCGTACGATGACCCCTTGCCGCAGGAGGGCGTCATAGACCATGCGGCAGGGGCGCTGAACATCCACCATAATGAAATTCGCGAAGGACGGGATAAACGGTAGTCCGAGCCGATCAAAGGCCGCCGTCAGCTCCCGCAGCCCATCTGAGTTGGTCTTCCGGGTCTTTTCCACGAAGGTATCGTCGTTTACCGCGGCAGTCGCGGCGACCTGCGCCGACAGATTGACATTAAAGGGAGAGCGGGGCTGATTCAGCAGGCGAATCAGCTCAGGGGACCCGACCCCGTAGCCGATACGTAATCCGGCAAGCCCGTACATCTTTGAAAAGGTCCGCAGGCCGATCACGGGTGCGCCCGCGCGAATATAATCGAGTGCGGCGGGGAAGTCTGGCACGTCGTCGTAAACGTATTCGCCATACGCCTCATCCAGAACGAGCACGGCCCGGGACGGCAGCCGCTCCAGGAGTGCATCCACCGCGCTTCTGCCGACAACAGTGCCGGTCGGATTGTGCGGGTTGGCGATAAAGACCAGCCGCGTCCGGTCCGTGAAGGCGTTCGCCATGGCCTCAGTGTCGTGCGCGAAGCCGGGGCGAGTCAACGGTATCTTGATAGTGACCGCACCGGCGAGCGTCGCGGCGGACTCGTAGAGAACAAAGGTAGGATGCCCGATCACGACCTCATCCCCAGGCTGCAAGAAGGTCAGTCCCAGCAGGTGAATGATCTCATCGGACCCGTTGCCGAAGACAAGCTGATCCCCGGTCACCCCGACCTTCTGCGCGACCGCGGCCCGCAGATCATGACAGCCGCCGTCCGGATACAGGGCAAGCTTGGGAAGCACCTCCGCGAGGGCAGCGAGGGCGGCGGGGGAGGGACCGAGTGGGTTTTCGTTCGAGGCCAGCTTGACAATCTCGCCGATCAGGCCAAGCTCGCGCTTCACCTCCTCGATCGGTTTACCCGGCTGATAGGGCTTCAGCGCGCGAATACGGGGGTCCACCAGGGTTCGGTCCACGGTGTCGGTCGCGTAGTGGGGTTTCGAGGTAACAGTCATAGTGCGGTCAATTTCTTAAGGGGGAGTCGCTGCAGCAATCAAGTGTAACACAGCCGCCTGGGAGCGGCAACGCAGCATTGTGAGCATCCCTGAGTAGAAAGTGAGTAGTTAACGAACACGTTTCGGCCGATTTCTGGACTAATTCACGATTTTTTTCCGCTTAAGGTAGACTTTTCCAGATGGAGTACGCCATCATAGTACTGACGGAATATAAATTACGCCCCAATGCTGGGGCGACGTGGACAGAAAGGTTCTACATCGTGGATCAACTCGATGAGATTCTGCGAAGTGAAGTTAATCGGCGCGCCTTTATCACCCGGATGGGCGCGGCAGGCCTTGGGGCGGCGGCGGTTTCACTTTTGGCAGGTTGTGGTGGCAGTTCGGCGACAACAGCGGTCAGTGGCTTTGGCGACCCGGTGAATTTCCCCGGTATCCAGGGCCGCAGCCAGGATGATCTCGTTCTGAACTTCGCCCTGACCCTGGAGATTCTGGAAGCGGACCTGTATCGCCAGGCGCTGAACAAGGCGTCGGGACGACCGGCGGGCGCGGCACTTGATGCGACGGCTCCCACCAGCCCGAGTGACCGTGGCAGCTACACCCGAACAATCCCTACGGGCGCATTCGCCAATCAGCAGCTTGCGGATGTGGCGTTTCTGTACCTGGTGCAATATGCCTATGTCGAGGCGGCTCACCGCGACTTCCTGAACGTCGCGATCCAGTCCAGCGGCGGAACTCCGGTCACGCGAAATCCCGGCGGTTACAACTTCCCCCTGGGCGACGATCTGTTCTCGATCACGGGTCTGATCTACGCGGTGGAAGAGACAGGCGTTCGCGCCTACCTTGGCGCGGCCCCCTTTATGTCCAATGCCGCAATCACCAACGGCCTGCTCGCAACGGCGGTCGCCATCCACTCCACCGAGGCACGCCATTCGGCGGCGGTCGCGTACACTCTGGGCCTCGAAGCAGGTCCGGTCTTCGCCCTGGCGGGAGTCACGCCGGGCCGGCGTGTGACCGATGGGGTTGCGGCTGCGGTCGGGGCACCGTACCGACAGCAGACCTTCCAGTATTTCAGCGACCCGGCGGTCGTGCTAAACGCGGTTCAGCCCTTCTTCGGCTAAGCCCCACATAACCATTAATCCCTTGCGCATCCCGGCGGGAGACCGCCCGAAGCGCGAGACTTTGACAGGAAAAGGACTCTAATGAAGGAAACGAATTCCCTTCTCGAAACCGCCGCACCGGCGCAGCGGGAGGAATCACGCGGCGCATCGGACATCGTTCGGGGTGCAGCGCTCGCGGCAGCGGGTATCGGCATCGCGGCACTGGGCAGCGCGCGGCGTGCGCAGGCTCAGGGCACAAAGCCCCTGCTGACGTTCAATGATATTCCGGGAACCGGCAATATCAAGGTGCTCAACTACGCCCTGGCACTGGAAACCCTGGAAGCGGACCTTTACGTGCAGGCCATTGCCCGACTGCAGGCGCTTGGGGTCCCGGCGAACGATGCCGCACTGACCTACGTGCAGAGCTTCGCGCAGATCGAAGCGGACCACCGTGACTTCCTCAGGGGCGCTCTGGGCGCCAGTGCCATCACCGCACCCGGTCAGCCACTTGCCACGGCTTCGTTTGACTTTGGCCTCGCGGCGGTCACGGACCCGAACGCGATCCTGAACCTGCTCTATCTGGTGGAGAATACCGGAACTCAGGCATACCTCGGCGCGATCAAATACTTCACCGACTACACCTACATTGCGGTCGCGGGAGGCATTCAGGCAACGGAAGCCCGTCATACGGCGACCGTCGCGGCGCTCCTTCTATCCCGGGGCGTGACAACCGACCCGAACGGCAACCCGGTCTCGACCGCACCGCTGTCGAACAACAACAACGGGATTGACATTATCAACCTAGAACCCACCGCGGTGCTTGCCGTCGTCACCGGACCAAACGGCTTTACCATCATCAACTAGGCTCAGGCGGTTCCTCCGTACGAGGCGAACGACATCGAAACCACCACGAAACCGATTCTGCATCGGTGTCGTGGTGGTTTTTGTGATTTGACCGCCTGGAATTGAATCTTTCAGAGGTCTCAGACGTATAATAGGCGGAAGGTCCTTCTAAAATGCTCATGCCTACTCTCGCCAGCGGAAAAGATTCGATATATCGCGCCACACGTCTGCTCTTTCTCGGGATCATCGCCCTTCTGATGGCATCCCCTTCGTTTGCCCAGGGCAGTCGGCGCTCACCCGCTATCTGGTCCGCGAGCGTGAGTCCGGCATCGGCGCGTCCCGGCGAGGTAGTCACGGTATCGGTGACCGCAAAGATCAAGCCGACCTACCATCTTTACTCTGTGGTTCCCGTGCCGCCTCCGGGACCTCAGGCGACTGAGTTAACAGTCGCCGGGGTGGGACTCAAAGCGGAGGGTGCGGTGACCGAAACGGCCCCCAAACAGGTCAATGATCCGAACTTCAGCAAGACGCTCGGCATCCACGACGGGACCGCGACCTTCACCCGCTATCTTCGCCTGAGCGACGCGGCAAAACCCGGGCCGGTCACTCTGAGCGTTTCGGTGCGCTACATGGCCTGCACGGAGTCGTTCTGCCTCCCGCCCACGACCGCCTCGGTCCCCGCTCCGGCGTTCACCGTCGAGGCAGGAGGACCGCGTCCGGAATACCGCAACCCTCCCGCCGCCGCGGTGGCGGCCCCCCTGGCATCCCCGGTGATGCTGGTGGAGGACAGCGGGACCGCCGGGGGCAGCCTGCTCTCGTTTCTTGCCGCCGCGTTTGGGGCTGGCATTCTTGCGCTCGTGACTCCCTGCGTCTTCCCCATGATCCCCGTGACACTCGCCTTCTTTACCAAACAGGCGACCGCAGGCAAACCGGGCCAGGAAAAAGCCTCCATCGTCCCGCTGGCCGCGACCTACTGCCTCGGGATCATCCTTGCCTTTACCGCGATCGGCGCGGTTCTTGCCGCCACCGTCGGGGCTGCGGGGGCGAACCGATTTGCCGCAAGTCCCTGGACTAATCTGGTGTTCGGCATTCTGTTCATCGTGTTTGCGCTTGCCCTGCTGGAAGTCGTGGAGATTCGCCCTCCCGCCTTTCTGCAGCGGGGGGGAGGGGACCGGGCCACCGGGACACTGGGGGTTCTCGGGATGGGTCTTACCTTCGTGGTTGCCGCGTTCACCTGCACCGCCCCTTTCATCGGCACCGTTCTGGTCGCTGCGGCATCGGCGAGCACCGGCGCGCAGTGGGTGCGGCCTATTCTGGGCATGATGGCCTTCGCGACCGCGCTCGCGCTGCCGTTCTTCGTGCTCGCCCTGTTTCCCGGCCTCCTGGCAAAACTCCCCAAATCCGGGGTCTGGCTGACGACGGTCAAAGGCAGTATGGGATTTCTGGAGCTTGCCGCCGCGCTCAAATTCCTTTCCAATACGGACCTGGTCTGGCAGTGGAAGGCGCTGACCCAGCCGATGCTGCTCTCGCTCTGGGCGGTGATCGCTCTCGCCGGGGCAGCCTGGCTTCTGGGTCTGCTGTATATCGGCTTCAATACGCCTGATCGCTCGCCGACCCCGGCACGGCGCGTCGGCGCCGGACTGTTCGCCGCCCTTGCGGCCTACTGTTTTTGGGGATTGAGCGGTCGCCCGTTGAACGACTGGGTGGTCGCTTTTCTTCCGCCTACGAACTACGGCTATGGGGTGTCGGAAGGTTCGCAGGCATCCGCCGACGAACCGGTCTTCCTGGAAACGCTGGAGGCCGCCCTCGCCCAGGCAAAAGCGGAGAACAAGCCGGTCTTTATTGACTTCACGGGTTACACCTGCACCAACTGCCGCTGGATGGAAAAGAACGTTTTTCCCGTGCCTGCCGTCAAATCGGAACTGGAGCAGTTTGTCCGGGTCCGCCTGTATACCGATGGCGGCAAGGATGGGGCAAAAAACCAGGAGTATCAGGAAAAGGTCTTCGGAGATGTCGCACTGCCTTTGTACGGCATCCTGACGCCGGACGGGAAGCCCGCTGCTCGTTCGGCGGGGATCACTCGTGACCCGGGAAAGTTCGCGGGTTTTCTGCAAAAGAGCCGCACCCGACAGACTACCAGGAACCGTGAAAAGGTCAGAGAACGAAGCGTCTAGAGGATTCGTCGCGGGGTGAAGTTGATGCGGTCGCAGGCGACGCAGTAAAGAGGGACCCCGCCCACCAGCGCGCCGTCCACCGCTAGAATTTCGTCCTTCGGAAGCGAACCCAGGTGGACGTGTCCGTAAGCGACCGCCGCTGCTCCCGCGGCGGCGATCTCGGGCAGAAACGGCTGCGGGGGATAATGGGTCATCACCAGCCGGGTTTCGCAGTCGGCGATGGCTTCCAAACTTCGAACCAGCCGCTCCCGCTCTCGCTCCAGAACGCGGCGGTCGGCGGCCTCGGTTTCGCTGCCGGGTTCCGGCACGAACCAGCCCCGCGTTCCCGCAATCCCCAGTCCGCCGTCGCCCAGGCGGACCGGGGGAGACAGAAGGCCCGGATAGCCGATGGGTCTGCCGGATTCCCACCAGTAGTCGTGGTTGCCCTTGATGGCGATTTTGATACCGGGCAGGGCAGCGAGAAAGGAGAGGTCCATGATGGCGTCACGGCGGTGCATGGCCCAGGAAAGGTCACCGGGGAGCAGAAAGACATCCTCCGGTCCCACGGTATTTCTCGTATTGACGAGGATCTTCTCCCGGTGGCCGTGCCAGTAATCGCCGAACCGGTCCATGGATTTTCCGACCGCGGCGCCAAGGTGCGTGTCCGCCAATGCCCAGACGCGACGTGCCGCTGCCATTAACCCCGCGCGATCAGCGTATCGAAAACCTGGACGCGCGACCAGAGCGGACTGCATTCAGCGATGAAGCGCAGGTGATCCGGGTGATCCTGATAGACATCATGCCCCGCCGCATCTTCGTATTCGACCAGCAGAGCGACCAGGTAGCTGTTGTCTACCGCCGCACGCGGGGTACCTGCAGGTACGCCGGTCTCCAGACGCACCACGCCGGGGATGCCAGTCAGATGACGTCGAATGCCCGCGATCAGGGCACTTGCATCTTCGGAGGTCGAGTTCTCCGCTGCGTAAAAGTAAACCAGATGTAAGAATCCCGCTGTCGCTGCTGCTGCCGCACTCATGGTTCGTCTCGCCTGTTCTGGAAAAGGTAAAAACCGGTACACAAGGCTGGAGTGGGCCTGTAAGCCGGGTTCTGTATTTGTGTGGTCATCTCTCTGGGACGCCCGTTGCCGTGCGCCTCAAGCGGCCCTACCCGGAGGATCGGCGGGCAGCGTCAACTCCTCCTGTTTGGGCCTTGCTTCCGATGGGGTTTGCCGGGCCGACATGTCACCATGCCGCCGGTGCGCTCTTACCGCACCATTTCATCCTTACTCCCGCAAGCAGGAGCGGTATCTTTCTGTTGCACTTTCCGTCGGGTCGCCCCGCCTTGCCGTTAACAAGCATCGCGCCCTGTGAAGCCCGGACTTTCCTCAGAGACTCGCGTTCCGGCACTGCCGAACCGCTGGTCTCCGCGACCACCCGTCCCACTCCGCACGAGATTGTATCATGCGGGAGCGGAGCGACTACTTTTCCCGGTCCACGATAAAGCGGGCGAAACAGCGTAACGGCTCCGCGGCGGGTCCAAAGGAGCGGATCGCCGCGATGGCGGCATCCGAGGCCTCCCGGGCAAAGCCGATGGAGGCTTCCAGCCCAAACAGCTTCGGGTACGTCGCTTTGTCGTTTTTTTCGTCGGAACCGGTCGGTTTGCCCAGCGTGGCGTCGTCACTGGTGACATCCAGAATATCGTCCACGATCTGAAACGCCAATCCCACCTGTTCCCCGAATCGCTGCAGCGAGACCAGGTCCGCCTCGGAAGCGTTCGCTAGCAGGGCGCCGGTCTCGATCGCCGCATTCAGGAGCGCGCCGGTCTTGCGGGCATGGATCGAGCGCAGAACCTCCGCGGAGATCGCCTTGCCTTCACTCGCGATGTCGTCTACCTGCCCGCCAACCATTCCCAGCGTCCCCGAGGCCAGCGCAAGACGCCGGATCACCTCGATGATGACCGTGGGCTGGGCGGCCTGCTGATGCATCGCAATCGTCGTGAACGCAAGGGTGTGCAGGGCATCGCCCGCCAAGATGGCAATCGCTTCGCCGAACTTCTTGTGGGAGGTCAGCAGGCCGCGCCGGTAATCATCGTCATCAATCGCCGGCAGATCATCGTGGATGAGGGAGAAGGTGTGGACCATCTCCAGTGCGCAGGCGGTCGGGAGCACGTCTTCCGTGGTTCCCCCCAGGGCCTCGGCGCTCGCGATGCAAAGCAGGGGGCGAATCCGCTTGCCGCCCGCAAAGAGCGAATACCGCATCGCCGCATGCAGCACCGTGGGATGAACACTGTCGGTCGGGGTGTAACGATCCAGGGCATCATTCACGAGACGCGCCCGGTCTCGCACATAGCGGCTGAAATCAAAATCAGGGGCAGTAATGGAAGCGGACATTACCCGGCGCCTGGCTTTCCGAACCCAACCCGGCGCTCGGCAGCGGTGACCGTATTGGCTAGAAGGACCGCGATTGTCATCGGGCCGACGCCGCCGGGGACGGGCGTGATCGCGGAGGCAACCCGGGAGCAGCTTTCGTAGTCACAGTCGCCCACATCCTGGTCCCGCCCGGGAACTCGATTGTACCCGGCATCCAGCACGACCGCGCCGGGCTTCAGCATGTCTCCGGTCACCATCTCGGCTCGTCCGACCGCCGCCACCAGAATGTCCGCCTGACGGGTGATCTCCGCCAGGTTGTGGGTCTTCGAATGGCAGATGGTGACCGTGGCATTTCGGTTCAGAAGCAGCAGCGCCATCGGTTTCCCCAGGATCACGGAGCGCCCGATCACAACCGCGTGCTTGCCCTCGATCGGCAAGCGGTACCGGTCAAGTAGTTCCACCATTCCTGCGGGGGTGCAGGCCACAAACACCGCTTCTCCCTTGACGAGGTCGCCCAGGCTGCCGCGACCGATCCCGTCTACGTCCTTGTTTGGGTCCACCGCCGCCAGCACCTCGGACTCGTCCAGGCCCTTCGGCAACGGATGCTGGACCAGGACCCCATGGACCCCTCGGTCCGCATTCAGTTCGTGGACGGCTTCCAGTATCTGCTCCTGGGTTGCGTCCGAACCGAACTCGCGGGCTGTGGAGGTAATGCCGGCCTTCTCACAGGCACGGCGTTTCATCCGCACATAGGTGACCGAGGCAGGATTGTCTCCCGCAAGCACGGCGGCCAGGCCAGGCGTGACGCCATAAACCTCTTTGAGATGACGGACACGAGCCTCGACCTCAGCACGAATAACCCTGGCGGTCGCGGTGCCATCCAGCAGCAGGGGAGTTTCAGTCAAGCGTCGTGTCCTCGCTACTCTCCCCGCTATTCTCTGCGGCGCCGCCTTCCACAGGACCGCTCTGGGCCTCAACCTCGCGAACCAGCGTTCCAAGAACGCCGTTCACAAAACGGCCCGATTCCGCAGTGGAGTACTTTTTCGCCAGTTCCACGGCTTCGTTGACGACGGCGCCCGGCGGCGCATCCGAGACGCGAAACAGGATCTCCGCCGCGGCTAGGCGCAGGATGTTACGATCCACCGCTGTCTGCCGGACCGTGGGAAATCCTACTGCGATCCGGTCAATCTGGCTGTCAATCTCTTTCTGACTGCGCAGTGTGCCAGCGACCAGGGAGCGGGTGAATGCGATCCCTTTTTCATCCAGTTCGTTGGCCTCGAGGGTCTCTTCCAGCACCTCCTCGACCGGCTGTTTACCGACATCCACCGTATAAAGAACACGCAAAGCGGTTTCACGGGCAGCGCGCCGCGTCGAGGGTGTAGCCTTCATCATTGCAAAATCATCTTACCCCGTCCTGTCAGAGGGCGCACCGACCGCCTGTCCCATTGTCCCAGGACCCGCGCCGCCCACATCGGTTCGGTCAAATCGTCAGCCCCGCTTCTTCCATCAGTTTAGGCAAAAAGGCGGTCGAAATCTCATTGGCGAGGTAGCGATCGTCGGACAGAATCCGCTGCAGAAAGGATACATTCGTCGGACTCCCCTCAATCACCAGTTCGCCCAGCGCGCAGCGCATTCGCTGAATCGCCTGCAGCCGGTCCGGTGCCCAGACAATCACCTTGGCCAGATTCGAGTCGTAAAAGGGTGGCACCGTGTAGCCGCTATAGATCTGGGTATCCACGCGCACGCCCAGGCCACCGGGAAGCCGGACCGTGGTCAGTGTGCCCGCTGCCGGGGCAAACCCACGGTTCGGGTCCTGGGCAGTGACCCGGCACTCGATCGAGTGTCCGGTCCACTCGATGCTGCGCTGCTGAAACGAAAGCCGTTCCCCCGCCGCAATGCGGATCTGCCACTGAACCAGATCAATGCCGGTCACCGCTTCCGTCACCGGATGCTCTACCTGGATTCGGGTGTTCATCTCCATGAAGTAGAACTCTTCTTCGGGGGTGTAGATAAACTCGACCGTTCCCGCATTCGCGTATCCGACCGCCTTCGCCGCCTTAACCGCGGATTCCCCGATACGCTTTCGCATACCAGGGGAAAGGCTCGCGGACGGTGCTTCCTCGACGACTTTCTGGTGGCGCACGGTCTGCACCGAGCACTCTCGCTCCCCCAAATGAAGACAGTTTCCGTGCTCGTCGCCCAGGATCTGAACCTCGATGTGGCGCATCCGCCGGATGTATTTTTCCAGATACACGTCGGCATTCCCGAATGAGGCCGCTGCCTCCGCCTGTGCCATTTTGAACACGCGGGCCAACTCATCCTCGTCCTCAACGACGCGGATCCCGCGACCGCCGCCGCCCGCGGTTGCCTTCACCACGACGGGATAACCGATCTTGTGCGCGGTCCGGATCGCATCTGCCTCGGTTGCCAGGATGCCTTCTGAACCGGGGACCGTGGGGACACCGGCCTTTTTCGCAGTGGCGCGCGCGGTAGCTTTATCGCCCATGCGCTCGATGGCATCCACAGAGGGACCGATGAACTTGATCCCGACCGCGGCGCAGATCTCCGCAAACGAGGCGACTTCGGAGAGAAAACCATAGCCGGGGTGGATCGCTTCCGCACCGGTGATTAGAGCGGCGGAGACGATGTTCGCGACGTTGAGGTAGGAGTCTTTGCCGGGGCCAGGGCCAACACAAACCGATTCGTCCGCAAGCTGAACCGAGAGCGAGTTTGCATCGGCCTGCGAATAGACCGCGACCGTCGCGATACCCATCTCCCGGCAGGCACGAATGATCCGAACCGCGATCTCGCCGCGGTTGGCAATGAGTATTTTTTTGAACAAGAGGATTAGCGCGTCCGAAGGATTTCTGACATTGTACCGGCAAACCGACAAACCCAAAGCGGCAGGAGGAAACCGTTCGTGGGAATCAGCGGACTCCGCTCTCGCTGCCGCTTTCGAATACGGGCAGTTTCCCCCCCCGAACGCCGCCTAGGCTGTCGGGGCCGTTGGTGTTACCGACCCGCCCCGTAGCGGGGTCGTAAGGAAGCGGCTGCTTGGTAACCTGATCCACCAGCATCTCCTCCAACACCCCGTATGCCTTCAGCTCCGCGAGCGACCCGGGATTTCGGTCCTCATTGTCCATTCGGTACATCTGAATCGCCTGGTTGATCTGCCCGATGTATTCCGTCGTGCCGACCGCCTTGGCACGCTCCTTGGGAGAGAGCGTCCGCTTCCCATTGGCGTCTTTACCGCCCCCGGTCAGGCTCGGAATCAGAACCGCCGCGAGAATCCCGATGATGACGATCACCACCAGAAGTTCGATCAGTCCAAAGCCCGCGGGGCGAAGTTGACGTTCGTTTGATCGTGTAGATGCCATTTTTACTCGCCTGATGCCTTGATCTCAAAAAGCAGTTGTCCATACTCAACCGGCTGACCCTCTTCCACGGCGGCAGCAGTCACCACGCCGGAGAGAGGGGAAATGCAGTCATTCAGAAGCCGCATCGCCTCGATCTGGCCCATCACTTGCCCGGCTTTCACCGGGTCACCGACCGTCAGTGTCGCTGCCCCGCCCATGACCCGAAAGATACCGACTACGGTGGCCGTCAGTGCAGTGGTACCTGCCTTTGACAGCTCGCCGCTTCCCGCAACAGGGACGGGCGCCGCCCTCAACGCCTCTGGTTCACCGGCAACAAGGGGAGCGGCGGACCGACTGGGGGGCTTGGGCGCGGCGCGGCGCAGACGCAGAGAAACACCCTCCCCGTTCTTCACTTCGATTTCGGTAAGCGTGGGAGAGTCGCGCAGCAGAGCCGCGAACGCCTCGATTTTTTCATAGTTCAATGGAAACTCCGGCGCAGGGACGCTCCGAGACGCTTCGACCAAGTTCAGATCCTGGTTCAAATCTTGATTTTGAATATTGCCCATTCCAACATCTGCAGTGCTTTTGAGACGATCATAATGCTCAGTGCAACGACCAGGAACCAGGCCACCGTCTCCGAGGGCTGTCCAAGGTTCACGGCGGGAGCCGCTCCCGCCGGGTTAAACGAGATCTGCCCCAGTAACCGGTCAATCGCTGTCGTCGCCGCGTTGATACCCTGCCGCAGCGGGGTCGCGAAGACCGCGCAAAACGCGAGCGTCCCTAACAAAGTGACCGGCATCAGCAGCTTGTATTTTTCTCGCTGATGCTCGTTATAGATCACGCAGTTCCGGCAGCGCTCTTTCTTCTGGGACATCGAGAGTGTGACTTTGCGCGGTGGGGGTGCCCCAAAGTTCAGCCCACCACCAAGCCCCGCACCAATACCCCCTTCGACGCGCCCCCCCGGTGAACCGCCCAGTGTC
The DNA here is from genome assembly GCA_014380815.1 of Armatimonadota bacterium. Classification (GTDB taxonomy): domain Bacteria; phylum Armatimonadota; class Armatimonadia; order Armatimonadales; family Armatimonadaceae; genus JACMJB01. Next base: position 6,105 of record JACMJB010000313.1, on the reverse strand, counting down.
CCCAGCTGAAGGCCGGGGGCGCGGTTCAATGGGTCGTTCGCCGCCGCCGCCGGGGAAGAGGGGTTGGCGAAGTTCAGCTTCGGGTCGGGAGCCATCTCCAGGGCGATACCGGACACCTTGGAGGCCGCCGTACTGACGATATCCTCTTCGCAGTAGCACCCACGCTTTTCTCGCCAGCAGGCCTGTCGCTTCTGGAAGATCGGGCAGTGAACCCGAATAAACTCCCGGCAATATGGCCCTTCCCAGCATTTGGCGAGCAGCGAGGTCCGGATGGGGCGTGACTCCGCGGCAGCCCCCGTGCCATAGGTCATTTTTTCGACGCGGACAGGCTTTTCCTGAAAGCCACGGATCAGGCGATAGACCACATCCCGCGCCACGAGCACGCCGCCGATGACCAGCGGCGCCATCATTGCCCCGGGAAACGCTCCCAGCGCCAGCGCGGTGGCCTTGGTACTGGCCTGCCCCCCTCCCACCATCGTGTAGATCTGGGGAATGCCAAGACCGATCAGCATTCCCCCAACCAACATTCCGTACCCGACGAATTCCTCGCCCCAGAAAACGTAGGCTGCGGCAAGCGAACCGACACCAAGACCGGCGGTCATCGCCTGCGTAGCCAAGCGAAGATTGGACAAGATGCGCGCTCGGTCGCCTTGGGCCAGCGTGGAATAGTCGGACAGGTTGCCTGAAAACAGGCCATAGATCAGATAAACGGCGGAAAGGAACGCGACCGCGAAACCGATGTTCATTGCCAGCACAATGATATTGTAAACCAGGGGGCCGAGAAACGAGCGTTCCGCACGGCTTAAAAGCGTCTCTTCCTCAGGTTCCATTTCCATCGCAGACTGATCTCCTCCCACCGAACCAAACCGCGCTGACAACGCCGCCTCGGAGCGGCAATCCAGAGATCCGATACGAGATAAGACCCGGCGCCGATTGGCCCCTCTACTTCACGCGTTCCAGATAGGTGTCGGTGCGAGTGTCGACTTTGACCTTATCGCCGACGTTGACAAAGAAGGGGACTTGAATCACGGCCCCACCGGCAAGTGTCGCCGGCTTCGATCCTCCAGACGCGGTGTCGCCACGAACGCCCGGGTCGGTTTCGACGATCTCGAGTTCGGCGAAGTCCCCAACACTGACCCCGATGATCTCTTCCCTGTGGGATACGACCTGAACATCGGTGTCTTCCTTCAAATATTTCGACTGAGATCCGATCTTTGACTGCGGGACCGTGGTCTGCTCGAACGTATCCATATCCATCAGGTAGTACTCATCGTCCTGATTATAGAGGTACCGCATGGGCTTGCGCTCCAGGATAGCCTGATCCATCTTTTCGCCCGCTCGCCAGGTCTTGTCCACAGTGGAACCGGTCCGCAGATTTTTCAGCTTAGAACGAACAAATGCTCCACCCTTCCCGGGCTTGACGTGCTGAAAATCAACGATCGTCCAGATGTCGTTGTCGTATATAATGGAAAGACCGTTGCGGAAATCGCTTGTATCCATGCAGTTCTGAGACTCCGTAGTGGCGGCTCGCTTGTGGGGTCAGGCACGGACGTCGCTGCGCCGGATGCTCTGTGGAAACAGGGGGAAGCCGCTTCATTCGCGCGTATTATAACATGGCAGCGGGGCCACTCACAACCGGAACCACGCAATGCCAAGGGCACGTACTACCAGCAAAGAATACCTAAAGAACCCATTATGACGAGCATCCACGAACTACTTGAAGTCGCCCTGAAAAACCGGGCATCCGACCTGATCCTGAAAGCGGAGGCTTCACCGGCGCTTCGCGTGGACGGGCGCATCATCTCTCGCCCGGAACTTGGTATTCTTTCCCCCTCGGACACCCACGAGATCGGAATGTCCATTCTCTACTCCGCTTCGCGGGACAATCTGATCCGCTACGGAGAAGGGGTGCTGGAAGACTCCCTGTATCCCAGCGCGGAAGACCAGATGAAGCGCCTCCAGGAGCAGAATGAGATTGATGCCGTCTTCACGGTATCGGGACTGGTGCGCGTCCGGGCGAACCTATTCCTGCAGCGCGGAGCCGTCGGGGCCGCGCTTCGCATCATCCCCTTGCGGCCCTACTCCATTGACCAGCTCATGCTTCCAAAAGTGCTCAAAGAGATCGCGATGCAGCCTCAGGGACTGGTGCTCGCCACTGGGCCGACTGGTTCGGGGAAATCCACCACGCTGGCCGCTCTGGTGGATCATATCGCGACCAATCGGCGCGCCAACATCGTCACGATCGAAGACCCAATCGAATACGTTTTTGAAGACCGTGACTCGGTCGTCAACCAGCGCGAGATTGGACAGGACACCAAATCGTTCGGCAGCGCGCTTCGAAGTGCGCTCCGTCAAAGCCCCGATGTCATCATGATCGGGGAGATGCGGGACGTCGAGACCATGCGGGCCGCCCTGTCGGCGGCGGAGATCGGACACCTGGTCATCTCGACACTGCACACCGTTTCCGCGGTCGGCACGATAGATCGCATCCTGAACGCTTTCCCGCCGCATGAGCGGGATCAGGTGCGCGACCAGCTTGCGGACACGCTCTCCTGTGTCGTTTCACAGCGCCTGGTGCAGCGCGCCAACGGGGTTGGCCGCGTTCCGGCGGTCGAGGTGATGACCGGTTCCCCGTCTATCAAAAAGCAGATCGCCGACAACGAGTCGGGAGGGGAGCTTTACAACACGATCCGGGAAGGCGCCCACTACGGGATGATCTCCCTGAATCAGGCGCTCCAGCAGCAGGTTGCGTCGGGCATGATTACCCAGGACGATGCCCTGAATGCCACCAGCAACGCTACCGAACTGCGCCAGCTTCTGCGCTCATCGAATAGCGTCGGCGGGACAACGGGAGGCGCGCGGCGAAGCTGACCCTGCAGTCGTATCGCCGCGGACAGATGCCGCCGCAAAAGAAACCCCCGGTGCGCGCCATGGCGCGCACCGGGGGTTTCTTTTGCTTTACGCCGAACCGGAGTTAGAACTTAACCTGGAACTGCGCGGCGGCGACGCCACCCTTGCCCGCACCCGACGGATCGAAGCCGGTGTTCTTATCGTCGAAGTCAACGATCTGATACAGCAGCTTGAACGAGGAGTTCGGGCTGAACGAGTAGCCGTAACCGATGTTGTAGAAGATCTCACGGGGCTTGCTGCCAGCGAACGCGCCCACGCCGATCTTGTACTCGGTGTAGTCTACGCCCAGATCAACGTTGGAGGCGGAAGTAAGACCAAACTTCAGCCCGCCGCGGTAGTTGTTGATCCGGTCGTCCTCGGAAAGGCCACCGTCGTTGACCGCTTCACCCGTACCGTTGTAGAACTGGGCTTCCGCGTTCAGGGACAGTCCGCGAGCAATGGCATAACCGATGCGGCCATAACCACCCTCGATGTCCACCGGGTTTGTCAGGGTACCGACCCGCGACCAGGAACCGGGGGCCGCGAAGTAGGGACCGACGTATCGGTAGCCAGCGCCAAGACTGAGCGCGCCGATGGAGTAGCTCGCGCCCGCCTCATACGCCTCGTTGTCGTCGTTGATCTTGCTTGTGGTCTCCTGGTCAAAGGAGGTGACGAACGTGCCGTCGTTCAGCGCGCTGATACCGGTGATCCGGGAACCCGCCGTATCCGACTTGGTGTACGAAGCGTTGATCCCAATGCTGCCGATGCTTGCATTGACGTCCGCGCCATATACGTAGACCCGGTTGATGTTCGCGCGGTCGAAGGAGCTACCTTCCCCAAAGGTGCTGGGGTTGGCGGGGTTAACGCCGAACGCCAGCGGATTCAGGGTCGAGGTTCCGGGAATCGAGCCGGGCCGCTGACCCGCAAGGGCCAGATAGGTGCCACCGATGGTGCCGAACTTGGAGGTTCCGAACACGACGCGAGCACCCGCAAGCTGCTCGACGAGGATACCGCCGTTGTTCTGCAGCCGGTTGCCCGACGGACGACCCGAGGTGGAAAAGCCACCCGTGCCGTTGATGCCGGAGTAGGCGCCGCGGCTGGCTCCCGCAAACAGGCCCGCCGAGTTGTCCCCGGTCAGGTTGCTGGCGATGTTGCTGAGGAAGCGGATCGGGTCGGTCTTACCAGCGATACCCGTGATTCCCAGCGGTCCGATGTTGAACGCAAGCTTGCCACCGTCAATCGGGATGTTACCCAGGTCGGTCTTGTCGTTGTAGAAGTACTGGTCAACGTCAATCAGCTTGAGGGTGTAGGGGGTGAACTGAAGCGGAACACGACCGACGGTCGCGGTGACGCCGCCAATGCCGGGCAGACGGAACGGAGCCTCAATGACCGCCTTATACACCGTCTGGGTCTGATCCTGGTTGCCGAAGCCGCCGCCGGTCGAAGCCGTGCGCCCGTTCGGGAAGTTCGCGTACGAACCGACCCCGCCCAGGAAGCTAAGGTAGTTGCCGAAGTTCAGAAGGACATCCGCAGTGGCGGTATCGGAAAGACGAGCCTTCACCCCAAGGTCAATGTCATGCAGGATACGGGTCGCACCCAGCAGGTTGCCGTTGCCGACAAGCTGGTTGCCGGGGGTCGTGCTGCCGCGCTGGATGATGAAACCATCCTGGTCGCGGAAGTTCACGCTATTGGTGCGGGTGTTGGTGGCGCGGCCGTTCAGGCTGACCGTACCGTACACCTTGACGCGCTTTACTTCGTCTTCGAGTGCGGTCACACGGCCTTCAAGTGCGGTAAGCCGCTTCTTGACCGCTTCCAGGTCTACGCCAAGGGTGGTAAGTTCGGTCTGGAACTCGTTCACCAGGTTGCGAAGCGCCTGGACTTCTTCCTTTGTCGCGAAGCCAGCGGTCGCGGCCTGGATTGCCGCGTCGGTCTCTGCCTTCGTGTAGTAGTTGGTGAGGTCGGGCTGGGGGATCTTCTCCAGCAGGCGGGCGATGGCGACCGCGAACTCATAGCGGGTCATGGCGCGCTTGCCGCCATAAGTGCCATCGGGATAGCCGATGACGATTCCGCCCTTCTGTAGCTTATCCACCGACTGGTAGGCCCAGTGGTCCGTCGGCACATCGGCAAACGGTCCGCTGGCCTGCGCGAATGCAGGAGAGACGGATGCCACCGCTACGAATGCCGTAGCGGCGCTGCCTGCGAGCAGCTTGGCTTTATTCATGGAAACAGTTCCTCCGGGAAGCAGTGTGATAAACGAAGGCGCAGAGCCTGCCGCTCATCACGAATGTCATTGACGACGCACTTCCACGAAACCACCGGAACCGATCCCAAACAGGATTGATCTGCTTTCGGGGACGAAATGGGTAAGGATCACTGCTTGCGGGTTAAACCCACTCAGATCGGAACAGCTGCAAAGTATCCCAGTTGCCTTTACATCTGCCGCCAAATCAGAGGGAGCGCCGCGCCTGCGTTGAAACTCGCCCGCTTCGGACCGCGCAAGACGGATGAAACGCTGTTCGAGAAAAGGCACCTGCCGTTGTTGTGAAATTGCTGATGCACGAAGCTGAAAACACCGAACGTATTTTCAGTTCCTACAATCGGAGCGGTCGAGGGCAGCGCAGCGAATTCAAACCATCTCGCTACCGCTGCGACGTACTGTCCCGCCGGTGTTACCCAAACACCCTAAAGTCGTAAACATGAAACAAACAACGAATTTCATGTCGCGTCGCTTTTAAGTGGTTCCGGGAAGTCAGACAAGCCCTTTTCGCGTATAGTTTCAAAAATTACCTATTTTTTTACGCTTAAGTAAGAAACCGCGATTTCTTGCCCTATTTTTGCCCTTAGATGGACCGGCCCTGGGAGTAGGGGAAGGTGAACCGAGCCTCGCCAGTCATGAGGAAGTTACGACGAGCGGCGAAATAAGCCTCCCGTCCGAAAAACGCATGGAGCCAGTATTGCACGACGGAGTCATCCAGGACGCCACCGCTGGCGTCCAGAATCGCAAACTCGTAGGACCAGGTTCCCGTCCGGGGATCGGCGTCGAGCGTCAGTTCGAGCACGACCTCTCCAACCCGCCGCTTATAGCGCTCCCGGTCCACCATCCCGAAGGGCTGCAGGGCAGCCAGCGTCAGCGGTTCATTGCGCGCAATGGTCCACATGTCTTCCACAATGCGAAGGTCTTCTGCTTCTGCCATACCGTGATTTCCAGTGTTCAGA
>JACMJB010000312.1 GCA_014380815.1 Armatimonadota bacterium | reverse complement strand
GACAGAAAGGTGGACCACAGCCTCATTTTAGCATGGAAGCCGCCATTCCTCTGGCGTGGGCGACGCGGGCAACGCAGGGAACACAGCCAGCACGGGTCACTTCGACGGTTTTTCCTGAACTGCCCGCCAATCCGCTAGTCGGAAGCGGTAGAGCCACGGCGCGCGGGCGGCGATCAGCGCGGCGGCGATGACGCTTCCCACCCCGCCGCTGACCACGGCGAACACCGGGCCGAACAGCCTGGCGGCAATCCCCGCCTCCAGTTCACCAAGCTGCGGACCACCCATGAAAAAGATCATGTTGATGGCGACCATCCGGCCCCGCAGGCGGTCCGGGGTGATCGTCTGCCGGATCGTTTGACGCAAAATAGTGCTGACGGTATCGGCTGCTCCCGTCGCGGCAAGGAACAAGGCGGAGATGGCAAAGATATTGGCGAAGCCGAAACCGATAGTGACCAAACCGTACGCCATGACCGCCCAAATAAGCACGCGCCCCTGACGTGAAACCGGCGGCAGAAAGGTGACGATCATTCCGGCAAGCAGCGAGCCGAACGCGGGAAAAGACGCCAGCAGACCGTAGCCGTCCGGGCCGACATGCAGGATCTCCTTCGCAAAGATCGGCAGCAGCGCGCTCGCCGAGGAAAAGAAGGTCGCCACAAAGTCAATCAGCATCGTCGCCGTCAGGATCGGGGTTCCCAGAACAAAGGCGATCCCCTCTTTCAGGGCGGCGATGCTGACAGCAGGGACTGCCGAGGGATCGTCTTCGGCGCGGGGAGCGGGCCGATAGCGGAGTGTCAGAAGCGCGCCGATAACCGCGAGAAAAGATCCCGCATTGATGAAATATGCCCCGCCGACCTCGTAATGCTTGATGACCAGGCCCGCCAGTGCGGGACCCGCGATCGTGGCGATCTGAAAACCGGTCGAGTTCAGCGCGAAGGCATTCGGCAGATGCTCGCGCGGTACCAGAGAGGGCAGCAGCGCCTGCCGCGCGGGATTATCAAACGAAACAGCCGCCGCCCCAATGGCCGTCAGGGCATAGATCGCCCAGAGCGAGGTGCGTCCCGTGATCGAAAGGAAGCCCAGTGCGAGTGCAACCAGCGCGAGCGTCGTCTGCGTCATCAGCAGGAGTCTGCGCCGGTCGTGGGCATCGGCGACCGCGCCGCCGAGGAGCGAGAACAAGATGATCGGGATCACCCGCACCAGGCCGACCATTCCAAGCGCCACAGGGGAGCGGGTAAGCTCGTAAATCTGCCAGTTGAGCGCGGCGAACTGCATCATGGAACCTGCGGCAGAGACGATCTGTCCGAACCAGAGGCTGCGAAAGTCCGGAGACTGAAGCGCCTGGAACCGACTGGTCAAGAACGAGGACGGCATATGCCCATTCTACCGAATACCCGCTCCCCGGAGTATCCTCTGGTCTCCCCTTGCCTTCACGATGTCGGGGTCACGACATCTTCCGCTTCCTCCCAGGTCAGGATCTGTTTGTCTTCGAGGAGCTTTGTGCGCAGGGCGTTGTAGTTCAGGTCCTGGAGCGGAATACCCGTATCCAGAGCCAGTGCGGCGGCTGTCGCCGCGCTCTGTCCTAAAATCATAAAGACCGGCTCCATGCGGATGGAACCATAGGCGATATGCGATGCGGAAAGGCAGACCGGCACCAGCAGGTTCGCGCACTCGCCGCTCTTTGGGACCAGCGAGCGGTACGAAATGGGGTAGGGTGGAAAGCCGCCCACCTGCACGTCTCCTTCGTTCCAAACGCGCCCGTCCCGGACGAACCGGTCGCAGTTGTGCGAGTCCATCGTGTAGGCTGCCAGCCCGATCGAGTCCGTGGGGATGCTTTTGCCGCGGCAATTGCTCTCGGTCATCACATAATCGGAAACCATCCGCCGCGCTTCCCGCACATAAAGCTGATGTGGCCACCCCCCGGTCTGGGGAAACTCGTCCTGGCACAGGCCCCATTCACTCCACCGGACACGGATCGCTTCTGGGACGCTGGGATCGTTACCGAGGAACCACATCAGCCCCTTCTGGTAGGTAACGTGCGCCTGGAAAATCGCTTCTCGCGTCGTGTAATCCGCCTCCGGATAGGCGAAATTGCGTCCGATGTAATCCGTCGAGACGGCCCCGCAATTGTTTTTATCCACCTTGTTGTTGCGGACCGGATCAAACTTGCGAAACACCTCGCTCTCCGGCCAGCCTTTGGCGAGGTAGCGAGCGAGAAGCACGTATTCGAGCGGGTCGTAGTCCGCCGGCTTTTCAAAGGGGATGCGGTTTTGAGGGTCCTGGGTCAGGCAAAGACGGAAGTTGTACGCCTGGATACGCCGATCCCCGGTGCCTGTCTCGCCCAGTGGCTCGGCGCTGATACCTGGAAGAAGGCCGCTGCTGGGATCGCCTTCCCGGATATAGGGGTCCACCGGCAGATCGAACTGATGCTTTGCATGGACCTGCACCCCGCTCAGCGTCTCCTCATAGACGGCATTTGACTCCCGGCCCAGGAAGTACTGAACACCCGCTTTCGCCAGCAAATCGCCCTCGTAGGTCGCATCCACGAACATTTTGGCGCGAACCGTCAGGCCGCTCTCCAGAGTCAGCGAGAGGAGATGCAACCCGTTTTTTGTCACGCTCTGAATGAACTGTTGGAGATAGACTGGCGCGCCCGCCTCCCGAATCATCTCACCGAATACCTGCTCCGCGACGTGCGGCTCGAAATTCCATTCCTCGGCGACTCCATACTTGTCACCGAGCTTCTGGTAAAACTCATGGGCGATGCCGCCGATCGCTGCCTTGTTTCCAGTATCGGTGTTGCCAAGCCCCGACGAACTCATTCCGCCAAGGTGGCCGCTCGGCTCAAGCAGAATCGCGGTTTTGCCCATGCGGCGAAGCTGGAGCGCCGCCGCGACGCCCGCGGGTGTGCCGCCATAGATGCAAACATCGGTCTCAAGGGTCTGAGTTTGGGGGGCAGTGTTCCGCGGGCGATAGTAGTAAGGGGCCAGAGGAAGCATCAACGTCTCCTTTGAGTCAGTGTCAGGAACACCAAGTATAGCAAAGCCACGGCGCTTTTGTATAGGGTCTTTTTGAGATTCGTGTTTTCGGACAGACCCACGAAACGCGGCGCTACTCGGCGAGAGTCCTGGCTTTTCCCCGTTCCATCCTCGCGATATACTGATTCGTTATGAATGATCTTCTGGTAGATTTCACCACGGCACGACGCCACAAGCCGGAAACGATCGTGGTCGCCATGAGCGGCGGCGTGGACTCGTCGGTCGCTGCTGCTCTGCTGAAGGCGGAGGGCCACGAGGTCATTGGCATCACGCTTCAGATCTGGCAGGAGTCCACGACCGAGACCAAAGGCGCGGGCTGCTGCAGTCTGGGCGCGGTGGAGGATGCCCGGCGCGTGGCGACCAGGATCGGGATACCACACTACGTGCTGAACTACCGCGAGCCGTTCCACGACAAGGTGATCGCTCCGTTTGTTGAGGAATACCGGCGGGGGCGGACGCCGAATCCCTGTATCAGCTGCAACCGCTATATCAAGTTCGACGCGCTGATGGAGAAGGCGCTCTCGCTGGGCGCGGATGCCCTGGCAACTGGACATTATGCCCGCATCTTCCCGGACGAGGCGGCAGATCGCTGGGCACTGGCCCGCGCGACCGATGATGCCAAGGACCAGACCTACGCGCTTTACGCCACAAAGCAGAGTGAGCTTCGCCACATGCGCATGCCGCTCGGCGAGCTTCCCAGCAAGCACGAAACGCGGGAACTGGCTCGCCACTACGGCTTGTCGGTGGCGAACAAGCCGGATTCGCAGGAGATCTGCTTTGTTCAGGGCGGAGACTATGCGAACTTTCTGGCCAAAGAAGCGCCGGAGATGGTCGCTGCCGGGCAGATCGTGGATTCGTCGGGTGCCCGGCGTGGCACCCACAACGGGGTCGCCTTTTACACGGTCGGTCAGCGCAAGCGGATCAATGTCGGCGCGGCGACCCCGCTCTATGTCCTGCAGGTGGATGCCGCCACCAACACGGTCGTGGTCGGCTCAGACGATGAGCTTTATGCCCCGGGATGCCAGGCAGAAGATCTAAACTGGGTCTCTATCGCCCCACCTGTGATGGGCGAGTCCGTACCCTGTCAGGTGAAGATTCGGTACAATATGCCCGCCTGCCCGGCGCGGGTGCGCCGCACCGCCGAAGATGCCGCGGAAGTGCGTTTCGACGAACCTCTCCGGGCGGTCGCCCCCGGTCAGGCGGCGGTATTTTATGGGACCGGGGACCAGGCGGACCGCGTCCTGGGCGGTGGAACGATCACCGGAAAGTTAAGTCGGTAAACCGCCTCGAAATCCGCGCGGATTTCGCGCGGAATTAGGTACAACGTGAACTATGGCATCAGATAAATCAGACAGAAGCGAGTACGATGTTTCGGACCCGCTTGACAACAGCGCGGATGGGCATGTTTGGGGGAGCATTCTGGCGGGCGCCGTGATCGGCGTCGTGGTCGGAGGGGGGCTTGCGCTCCTGTTCGCTCCGAAAGCCGGCCCAGCCCTGCGTGCCGACCTCGGCGGAGCGGTAGACGACCTGAAGGATAAGGCCGAGCAGGTGATAGATGACTTGCAGGCATCCACATCCGATCTGGTGACACGCTCCCGCACCATCCTGGATCAAACCCGCGAAAACCTCGCCCGCTCGGTGGAAGCGGGCAAAGATGCGTATCTACAGAAAAAAGAGGAGCTGACCGCACAACTGGACGCCTGAGAGTGCGTCTGGGCCGGTCCGGCAACGGAGAATAAACCCTGATGGAAACAACGAGCATGAACCTCAAAGTGACGCCGCGACGCGTTGATGAGGAGACACAGGCACTGGATTTGGAAGGCGAGGTGGACGTCTATACCGCACCCCTTCTGCGCCAGGAGATCATGGACCAGGTAGACGCCGGGGTGAAGCACCTTCTGGTAAACCTGAACCAGGTCGAGTATCTCGATTCGACCGGTCTTGGAATCCTGATCGGCGGCGTGAAGCGCCTCAAGGAGCAGAACGGTTCGCTCAAGCTGGTGGGACCGAGTGCCCGCATCACCCGAATCTTCGAGATCACGGGCCTGAACAAGATCTTCGATGTCTATACCAGCGAAGCGGATGCAGTCGCGGCAGCGAAGGCGTAGGAAAGCAAGGACACGAGGAACCAGTTTTGTCGAACGAAAACGACCGGTTGAACAGCCAGACGGACCGGGAGGTGTCGTCTGAGGACGCCGCCGCGACCGTCACCCTGACTATCCCCTGCACCCCGGAATATGTCGGCACCGCCCGCCTGACCATCCTTGGGGTCGCGTCGCGCATGGGTTTTTCCTACGATCAGGTTGAGGATATCCGCCTCGCGGTCGGTGAGGCCTGCGCGAATGCGATCGAACGCGCAAAGATCCTGAAGGTCGAGAACCCCTTAATCACGATCCGGTCCCTGGTCGAGCCATCGAAGCTGACTGTCGAGGTGGAAGACCACACCGACAACCCGTCGGGGGAGGGGATTGACCAGGACAAGCCCGCCGCCGAGATCGAGAGCATGAATAGTCAGGAACTTGGCGCGCTGTTGATGGAGATCCTGGTGGATGAGGTGTCGGTCGAACCGGCATCCGGGGGCGGAACACGGGTCCGTCTTGTCAAATTCGCCAACGAATCGTAGCCGGAGATCAATCAGACAAATATGTCCTCCGCGAATTTTGTGCCGGATGATAGTGAAGCGGAGCGCCTATTCCGCGAATACGCCCGCGCCCGTGACGAACAGGTCCGTGAGCAGCTTATCGCCATGCATCAGAACCTGGTCCGCTTTCTCGCGGGCAAGTTCGCAAATCGCGGCGAGCCGCTGGAGGACCTGGTTCAAGTGGGTGCCATCGGACTTGTCAATGCGGTGGATCGGTACGATGCGGAGCGCGGCAATAAATTCTCGACGTACGCCACGCCGACCATTGTCGGCGAGATCCGTCGTTACTTCCGCGATAAGGCCTGGAGCCTCAAGGTCCCGCGGCGTCTGCAGGAGCTGAACCAGGCGGCGAACAAGGCGGTAGATGCCCTTGCGGTGAAGCTGGGACGCTCCCCCACAGTCGCCGAGATCGCCAAGGCGATCGGTGCGACGGAGGAGGAAACGCTCGAGGCGATCGAGCTGGGAAACGCCTACGACACGGTGTCCCTGGACTCCCGAATGTCCCTGGAGTCCGATTCGGCTCCGATGACGCTTGCTGAGTTCGTGGGCGGCGAGGACGAGGCGCTGAAAAGCCTCCAGCAGTATGGAGACCTCAGTGCCGCCATCGAGGCATTGGAGGAGCGTGAAAAGGCCATCATCCAGCTCCGCTTCTTCAAGGATCTGTCGCAGGCCGAGGTGGCGAAAAACCTGAACATCTCCCAGATGCATGTGTCCCGCCTGCAACACCGGGCGCTCGCCAGCCTCAAAAAACTGCTCCTGGAGCAGAAGTAAAAGCACGGAAAGAAGCTGTGGAGACCAGCGACGAGTCCAGCGGCTCGTCGCTGGTTTGTTTCTGAAGGAGATGAAACGATGTGGCGTAAAGATGCCTTTGGATGGGGGTTCAGCTTCGCCCTTGGTGCCGCCGTGCTGGCGGTCTTCCTGTTCCTCGGCTGGCAGGTGCTGGAATCCGCACTCGGTATCGCGACTCCCTTCGTGGTCGGAATTGTCGTTGCCGTGCTTCTCGACCCATTGGTGGACCGTATCCAAAACCGGTGGCCCGGCGGCAAGCGTCTTCCCGCCGTCATTATCGTGTTCGCCGGATTTCTCGCCGTCTTCGCCGCACTGCTGGGGTTCGTGATCCCGAATCTGATCGCGCAGACCCAGTCTCTGGTGCGCTGGTTCACCCCCGTTACCTACACCATCAAGCGCAAGACCACCGAGGGTGGTGCCTACGCCACGGTCGCCTCCAGCGTCGCGACCACCGACTACACGGTGAAAAACCTGGTGAACGGCGCAGCATACACCTTCGCGGTTTTCGCGGTCTCCGACGAAGGGGGAGCGAAACCCATCGGGCAGCCAGTCAGCGTGACCCCGGTCAGCAAGGCGGACGACTCGCAGCCATCGGAAGAGGTCCTTCGCTCGACCACGACCACGTCCGCCACCCCGCCCGAGACCGTTGCGACGCCTGTTCCCTCCCCGAAGCCTTCGCCACCGCCCTCCGTGGCCCCGGCGGAACCCACAACAAGCCCGTCACCGACCCCTGCCGCGGATGAGGGGACTTTTCCGGGTATCCGACCGGAAGAGCGGCGCCTGCCCCGACAGCGGAACCCCCTGCCCGCGCTGAGACTGCCGCGCAAGGGCGGGCAGGCGACCCCCGTCGCGCCAGTTCTGGAGATCATATCGCCGTCTCCGTCCCCTTCACCCTCTCCCGAAACGGTAGAGCGCGCGGTGGGCCTTCTGGGAGGAAGTTATGGGGACGGCAGGGCTTATGCGCAGGAGCCGCTCTCATCGCCGGTTCCATCGCCGATCCTTCCCGATTCTGAGGAGGCGACGCCGCCGCCGTCCGCGACTGTTCCTGCGAACCTGCCCAGCGCCTCCGCCCCCACGGCTCCGGTAGTTCCTGTGGCTCCGGTCGTGACGCAAAAGGTGACCACGGTCGTCAAGCGCCCCGCCGACAATAAGACTGCCAAGCCCCGGGTGAAGCTGGATGCTGCCTCTGTTGCCGCCACGACGCTCTCGGTGACGCCCGGAGATGGTCAGGTCCGGCTGCGCTGGAAGCCGCCGACAACAAATGTGAGCGGTATTGACAGCGTGCGCCTCCAGGTGGATCGCTGGCTGACCGGGCACCGAAAGATCGGCCCGTTCGTATTGCCCACGAACTTCGAGGCGATCACCACCCAGTACGGCGATCAGGTAACACAGGGGCTGAAGACGTACGCCAGCCATATCGGCGAAATCGTTGTCGCCTCCGCATCACGACTCCTGACCGTGATCCTGGTTCCCATCGTCATCTTCTATGTGCTGGCGGATATTGACCGCCTGCGCGGACGGCTGATGTTCCTGTTGCCGGAGCGGGTGCGTACCTCGGTTCAGCGGGGCGCGGAGGATGTCGGTACCGTCTTCGGAAGCTACGTCAGGGGGATGCTGCTCGTCTCTTTTGTCTACGGTCTGGTTGCGATGGTTCTGTTTGCGTACTGGCTGAAGTCCTACTCGTTGCTGCTGGGGGTGGCGGCTGGCATTCTGTTCATCGTGCCCTACCTGGGACCGCTGGTGACCGCGCTGCTGGTCGCCGTGCTCTCTCTGATCTCCGGCCTTTCCCCGGCAGGTACCGTGGGCATGCTGGCGCTATGTCTGCTGCAGAATCAAGTCTTCGATAATCTGGTCGTCCCAAGGGTCATCGGGAAGAGTGTCGGCCTGCATCCACTGCTGACGCTATTTGCTCTGTTTATGGGCGGAGAGCTGTTCGGACTGTGGGGGATGCTGCTTTCCGTGCCGATCGCCGCAAGCATTCAGGTGACCCTATTCCGCCTGTTTCCAAAACTGACAGCCCCCACGCCACTGGCGATGCTGATGGGAAACGGAGCGGGCGTACCCGCGATGGACGGCCCCGCTCTGCCGCGGGAACCAGACCCGGTTCAGGGTGATCGGTAGAGAAAAGCCGCTTCCTGGGGCCGCGCCACGACGGCAGGGGACGGTCATTACAGGAAAAATGCAGTGTCGTGCACAATCTTCTTGTACTGCTTCCAGAATTACGGCTATTCTTTCCGCCGAGAGTCGCCATAATAAATCGTGAGCCATCAGAGATGACCCTGTGCATCTCTGGCACGTAATATGCGGCTTCTCCTTTCGTCACTCCGCTGTCAGCCCGCGATGCCCCGCATCCGGAACTGCTTCCGGCCCCGGATGAGTGGTCACTTGGAAGTTTTTACGCTTTTTTGCAATGAGGAACGGAACGCATCGGTATGGCCCTCGAACAACTGCTGCTGAGTAAAATACGGGCTGCGGAAGATCAGCCGCGCAAGACCTTTTATAGTGAGAGTTTGGAGGAGCTGTCGTCCTCAATCAAGGAGCGTGGTGTCCTTGAGCCGATCATCGTCCGCCCGATCAAAGGGGCAGGCAGCGATGCGGCCCAGTACGAGATCGTTATGGGTGAGCGGCGGTTCCGCGCCAGCAAAATGGCCGGTCTCGAAACGATCCCGGCGATCGTCCGCAACTATTCAGACGAAGAAGCTGCCGCCGATGCTCTCCTGGAGAACTTCCAGCGGGAAGACCTAAACCCGGTCGAGAAGGCGCGGGCAGTCCAGAGCCTGCTGAAAATGCTCGCCCTGGAGAAAGTCTGCAAAACGCTGGGTGTCTCCGAAACCACGGTCCGGCGGCTGCTGGAACTGCTCGAACTGCCGCCGCACGTGCAGGCCGAACTGGTTGCAAGACCCGTGGGGAGCGGCGGTCAGATCGCCTCCTCCGACACCGGCACCTTCGCGGAAGGGCATGCCCGCGCGCTGATCGCCCTCAACGACGACCCCAGTACGCAGGTGCGCTTGGTCCAGAAGGTCAAGCAGGAAAAGCTTTCGGTCGCCGCTCTAGAGCAGATCATCGCGGCAATCGGAAAGTACCCGACCAAAAAAGAGGTCTTCCTTCACGTTCCCGCCAACGTCAGCGACCAGATGATCCGCTCGCTGTCGGCTATTGACGAGCGTAAGAAGCCTTACCGATCGCAGACCGCCCGTGAGCATGTCAAAGCCATTGACAAGCACTCGATCACCATGACGAACCTGCTCGACGAACGGGTGATCGAATATCTGACCGCCGAGGAGATGAATCAGCTCCTTGCCTCCGTCGCTCAGTCCGCCCGGATGATGGATCAGTTCACCGCCAAAGTCCGCGAGGCACTGGAGAACAAGGACTTCGGGTTCTCGGAGACCTATATCCACTGTCCGCTTTGCGGTCGGATCGAGCTTGTGGGCAGTGTTCGCTGCTCCACCTGCTGGACGATCCTTCGCCGCTGTTACGACTGCGGGAATTATGACCGCAGCGGCGAACGGTGCGGTAAGTACGGGGTGACCATCGCACTCGCGGAGGCAGAAGGACCAAAAGAGCACTCCAGATCCTACAAGTGCCGGGATTATCGCCCCAAGTTCACGCCGCAAGGCATGAAGCTCAAAATGGTGGTCGGCAAGTAGGAGCCTGTTCCCCAGGACAACCGATCCGCGTCCCGATCTCTCGACCGACCTCCAACACCTCGGCGCCCTGAGCGCTGAGGTGTTGTTGCGGATTATCAATTTTTATCAGCCACGATAAATAAGTGATAAAACTTAAACTTCTCTTAACATAGCAGCCAGGCATTGAGTGTACTCTGTTACCAGGGACTGCTCGCAAATCCCTCCCCAATCGTTTTTCTCCGAAATGGCAATCGTCGGCTTCTAATCCTGCGCAGTTTTCGCGTGCTCCCAGTGTTGGTCACCCGCTTACCTGCCCCGTTGTTCGCAGCGCCGCTTTGACCGTCCGGACAAAAAGCGCGATAGATGAGGTGTCCCGTGGAACTCAGAATCAAGCCGCTTGGCCTGTTCGCACTCGCACTTCTCCTGCTGGGTATCAGTCTTGGTGTGACCCGCTTGCTGAATCGCGGCGTGGCCTCCGCGGAGAACGCTCCCCGTTCCGGCTCGAATGGAGTCCGTGGCGGCGGTGAGGTGCTCCTGGTGACCTCCAAGACCAAAAAGGACTGGCTTCAGACAGAGATCGAAAAGTTCAACGCGAAGAACCAGGGACGCCTGACTGTCAAAGTCGAGTTTCTGGAAACCCGCGATGCGCTCCAGGAGATCCTCAACGGAAAAGTAAAGCCGGCGCTCTGGGCACCGAGCAGCCCCATCTGGACTTCCCGTCTTGGGGAAGCGTGGTCCGTGGGACACGGGGGCAAAAAGCTCCTTTCCGTGAGCGACCCGGCCACTTTTCGGATCTATCTTCGCACCCCGATGGTGATTCTGACCACAAAGGAAAAGGCCCCCGCGCTTCGTGCCATCTTGGGTGGGTCAGACCCCTGGAATGGTCTCCGTGGCCTGAATACGGGCAGCCGCTCGGTCCCCTGGGGGACATTCAAGTACACGTACGCTGACCCGCTGAACGCCAATAGTGGTTTCCTGACGCTCGGCATGATCCTCGCGGACTATGGCCAGCGCACCCAGCCCTCCGTTGATCTGAAAATAGTGGCGGAAAGCGACGGCTTCAAATCGTTTGTCCGTGACCTAAACACAAAACTCGTCTACGACGAGCCAAGCCGCAAAGGGTCTTCCGACCTCTTCAAGGCGTTTCTCGCCGATCCAAACCGCTACGATTTCATCACGACGTATGAAAGCAATGCCATTGGAGCCGCCGAGAAAAACCCCGAGTTGGCAGTTATCTACCCGATGCCCACGGCGGTCGCGGAGCAAAGTGTCGTTTTG
>JACMJB010000311.1 GCA_014380815.1 Armatimonadota bacterium | reverse complement strand
CCTTCGAGCCTGCGTCATCGGTGCGTCTGTTCCCGGGTCTTCGGACGCTGGTGGAGTACCGGTACGACTTTGCGGGTCGGGGGTTCTTTCCGGGCAAGGACGAAGGCGAGTTCAAGAAGAACCAGAGCACCCTCACCATCGCACAAATCTATAATTTCTGAAATTGCTGACCCTCGCACGACGAGGCGAAGCGCGAGCTTCGATCTTAAGTTTCTGATCTTTGCTGGATCTTTGCTGGTACGACAATGACACCAATGGGCAGTGCTGAGAAAACCCGGCTGCCCATCCGGTTCTGCCCTGAGGCACGACAGTTCGTTTGAGGAGGGTCGTAGAATGATCAAGATTGAGGCATTGATTCGTCCGCAGCGGTTTGAAGAAGTCAAAAGCGCCCTTGATGCGGCAGGCGCGACCGGAATGACGGTGACGGAAGTTCGAGGGATGGGCAAGCAAAAAGGGCGCCCGGAGTTCTACCGGGGCGGCGAGTACGCCGTGACCCTGCTGTCCAAGATCAAGATCGAGGTGGTGGTTGCCGATGCCGCCGCGGATCGGATCGTCGAGGTGATAATCGGCGCCGCCCGAACGGGTGAAGTCGGGGATGGAAAGATCTTCCTGACGTTGCTCAGCGACGTGATTCGCATTCGCACCGGAGAAAAAGGGGAGCTCGCGATTTGATGCCCCAGGTCATTGCTGAACGACTATTTACGGTAAGGAGTTATTTTATGGATCGTATCGCACGTCTCCAGTGCGCCGGGGGCATTTCCGCCGCCGTAGCCGCGCTGCTGATTCCCGCCACTGCCTGGGCGCAGGATGCCGCCCCCGCGGCGGCAGCGGCTCCCCCGACGCCCGATACCGGCGATACCGCCTGGATGCTGGTCTCGTCGGCGCTCGTGCTGCTGATGACGCCGGGTCTTGCCCTGTTCTACGGGGGAATGGCACGCTCCAAGAACATTCTGAATATGCTGATGCAGTCGTTCGCCGCCATGGCGATCGTCACCCTGGTATGGGTGATCGCAGGCTACAGCGTTGCCTTCGCCCCTGGAAATGACTTCTTCGGTAATGCTTCTTACATGGGGCTTGGGGATGTGGGCCAGGGCGTCTTCACACTGAACGGCGTGTCCACGACCATCCCCCACCAGGTCTTCATGATCTACCAGATGATGTTCGCCATCATCACACCCGCGCTGATCTCCGGAGCAATCGCCGAGCGCATGAAGTTCGGGGCGTATGTCGTGTTCATCGCGGCCTGGAGTCTGCTGGTCTATTCGCCACTCGCACACATGGTCTGGGGCGAAGGGGGATACCTCCTGAAGCTTGGCGCGCTGGACTTTGCAGGGGGGACAGTCGTCCATATCTCCTCCGGCATCTCCGCGCTCGTTCTCGCGATCATGCTCGGCAAGCGCCGCCTTGCGCCTTCGGAAGATGTGCGCCCCCACAACCTTCCCATGACCCTGATCGGAACGGGTCTGCTCTGGTTCGGCTGGTTCGGTTTCAATGCCGGATCGGCGACCGCCTCCAATGGGCTTGCGGGCAGCGCCTTTGTGGTAACGCATGTTGCCGCCGCGACAGCCGCCCTGGTTTGGATCCTCATCGAATGGGTGACCATCAAAAAGCCCACCGCGCTTGGCTTCGCAACTGGAGCCGTGGCCGGGCTGGTTGCAATCACACCGGCTTCCGGTTTTGTCAGCCCGATCTCGGCAATCGCGATCGGTTTCGGTGTCTCCTGCGTCTCTTATGTTGCGATCAAAATGAAGTCGCGTCTGGGCTATGACGATACCCTGGATGTCTTCGGGGTCCACTGTATTGGTGGCATCTGGGGGGCACTGGCCACCGGCCTGTTTGCCGACAAAGCCGTCAACGCCGCAGTCGCCAATAATGGCCTTCTCCTTGGAGGTGGCGGCACGCTTTTGGGCAAGCAGTTTATCGGCGTGCTCGTCGCGCTTGCAATGGGAGGGATCGGAACCCTGGTCATCGCGGGAATCATCAAGGCAGTTTCCGGCATCCGCGCCTCAACCGAGGATGAAGAGGTCGGGCTTGATGTCTCTCAGCACGGCGAGGAAGGCTACCACGGGGGAACGTCCGACACCGCGACGCTCACCGGCTTCGGTATGGCAAGCCACGGCGGCTCTCCGGTCTCCTCAGGGGCGCCCTCGACAGCCGCCCCGTCCGCGACCTGATCGAACTGAATCAGCAAAAAAAGGCCGCCCAAACGGGGCGGCCTTTTTTTTGCCATGGGCTGGGGACATTTTAAGCGTACTGGCGAAGGGAAAGGACGACCCGCCCTTCGATCACGGCTTCCTTGGTGATGATCGGGCGCATGTGCGGGTTTTCCGGCTGTAGCTTGATGCCGTTATCGCCCGCGGTATAGAACGTCTTCACGGTCGCTTCGTCCCCGATACGAGCAACAACGATCTCGCCATTTGTCGCCGTGTCCTGCTTGCGAACCACGACCAGATCGCCGTCATGGATTCCCGCGTTGATCATCGAATCACCCTTGACCCGGAGCATGAAGCACTCGCAGTCTCGCGGCACCAGGGCTTCCGGAAGCGGGTAGTTCTCTTCGACATTCTCCTCGGCGGTGATTGGGGTCCCGGCTGCGACCCGTCCCACCAGCGGGACTGTCACGGTGCGGCGGCGGGGCATCGGCGCTCCATCTTTCAGAAGCTCGATGGAGCGGTACTTATAAGGGTCGCGCTTGATGACCCCTTTCGCCTCCAGCTGATTCAAGTGCTTCTGAACGGAGCAGGAGGAGCGAAGCCCGGTAGCCTTCCCGATCTCTCGTACCGTCGGAGCCTGCCCGTCGCGCATCAAAGCGCGCCGGATCACCTCGATGATCTCTTGCTGCTTCATGGTCATAATCGAATTCATTGAATCGCCTTCTTTCAAACGCATTTTTGTGGTTTTGCCCGCTGCAAAAGGGGACGCGGTAGCAACAGCCCCGGCAAATTCCTGGCACGACAGACCCTGGTAAAAAGTTGTTCACAGTATACTTCAAGTCGGGTCTTCTTTGCAAACATAGATTTGCTTTTTGGCAAACAAACGCTTGACAAACAAAAAGAGAACCGCTACTATGTCCGAAGAACACTGTGTTTGCCGAGCCGATTGTCCGGGACCTTTTCCGGGTACGACCTCATCAGGCCAGTGGATCGTTTGGGACCGAATGGTCGGTCAGAATCAACCAGAAGGGGAGAATAGATTATGGTACAGCCGCCGGATTCTGGGCATTGTGCCTTCTGGAAAACGAGCCGAATCGCGCACAAAGAGAAGGCGAGACGGCGCAAAGACACCTCGCTTGTGCGCTTCGCCCCTCTGCTCCTTGCGGGGACCGTTCTGTTTGCCGCGGGGGTTCGAGTTGGCGGGCGGAGTGAGCCATCACAGAACCGCTTGGCGGGGTATGCGCGCCCCCAGTCATTGCAGATCCCGATGACGGTACAGCGAGGAGACTCCTTCTGGTCGCTGGCGAAACGATATGGCGACCCCCACACCTACATTCTGGATCGGGTGGACACACTAGCGAGAGCGAACCACCTTTCCGCGACGAGCACTCTGATGCCGGGGCAACGGATCGTGGTGCCGGTCACCAACCCGATTGAGGCGGCGCGGCTTCAGCAAACGCTCGCCAAGAAGTAGAGAGCCGCCCCTGCTCCACCGTCACGCCTCGTAAGATCAAACGACTGAGTGATTCGCGCTCGCCTGCCATACCGGCAGTGCATTTGCGAAGTGGCAGGCGGACTGGTGACCCGGAATGGACCCTCCCCCGACCGGGACTAATGCGGGGTCCTGCTCGGTGCAGATCGGCTGGGCATACAGACAGCGGGAGCGGAATCGGCATCCCGACGGCATGTCTATGGGGGACGGTGGATCGCCTTCGAGGGGCGCTCGCTCGCGGCGGCGAGCCGGATCGAGGACCGGAATCGAGGCGAGCAGAGACCGGGTGTAAGGGTGCCGAGGGTCGGTGTACAGCGCGTGTGAGGGGGCGATCTCGACGATGCGCCCCAGATACATCACGGCGACCCGGTGTGCGGCGTGGCGGATCAGCGAAAGATCATGCCCGACAAAAAGATAGGCGATGCCGCGTTCCTGTTGCAGATCCGCCAGCAGATTGACCACCTGCGCCCGCACGGATATATCCAAAGCGGAGACCGGCTCATCCAGTACCACCAGTTCCGGGTTCAGGGCCAGGGCGCGCGCGATCCCGATCCGCTGTCGCTGACCGCCGGAAAATTCGTGGGGATAGCGACGCGACACGGAGGGCGACATACCGACGGCTTTCAAAAGCTCCGAAACTTTGGCATCACGCTCCGATCGGCCTGTTCCGATGCCGTGGATCTCCAGCGGCTCCGCAACGATCTGCCCGATGTTCAGACGTGGTGAGAGCGACGCATATGGGTCTTGAAAAACCATCTGCATCCGGCGGCGCAGACCCCGCAAATCCGTTTCCGAAAGCTGGAGAATGTCCTGACCGTCAAACCGGACCCGCCCGCCCGTGGCAGCCACGAGGCGAAGCAAGGCGCGGGACGTTGTGGACTTGCCGCACCCGGACTCCCCGACCAGCCCCAGCGTTTCCCCTCTGGCGACGGAAAAGGTGACCCCATCCACGGCGCGCACGGTTTGCCCGTGCCCCAGGGGGAAATACACTTTCAATCCCTCGACCGAGAGCAGCGTCATAGGGCAGCCTCCCCGTAAAGATGGCAGCGAACAAGATGGCTGTCTGAGAGCCGCGTCGTGGGCAGGGGGCGCTCGCAGATCCCGGGCAGGTATTTCGGGCAGCGGGTCCGAAACGGGCACCCATCGGTGATTGCGCCGCTGGTGGGGGGCTGACCGGCGATAAAGGAAAGCCGGGTTGCCCCTTCGGGGGCCATCTCCGGAAGCGAGGCGAGAAGGCCTTGCGTGTATGGGTGCGAAGGCATCGCGAACAGCGTCCGGGCGTCCGCAGACTCCATGACCTGCCCGGAATACATCACGAGGACGCGATCACAAGTCTCCGCGACCACACCGAGATCGTGCGTGATCAGCAAAATCCCCATCCCTGTTTCCCGCTTTAGCTCATCGAGGAGCGCCAGAATCTGCGCCTGAACCGTGACATCCAGAGCGGTGGTCGGCTCGTCCGCGAGAAGAACCTGCGGCTGGGAGGCGAGCGCAAGGGCGATCATGACACGCTGACGCATCCCCCCTGATAGCTCGTGCGGATACTGGGAGGCGCGCCGTTCGGGGAGCGCGATATGGACACGGCGGAGCGCCTGCACCGCTTCGTCCCAGGATTCTTTCCTGCCAAGCCCCCGGTGCAACCGCACCGACTCCGCGATCTGGTCACCGACAGTGAAGACGGGGTTAAGGCTGGTCATAGGGTCCTGAAAGATCATGGCAACTCTGCCGCCGCGCACGCCGCGCATCTGCTTCTCTGTCAGAGCCAGCAGGTCCGTATCGCCGAGGTGGAGCGTGCCGCCAGTGATCCGCCCTGGCTCCGGCAAAAGCCGTAGCACGGACAGCGCGGTCATGGATTTGCCCGACCCGGATTCTCCGACAACGCCGACGGTCTCTCCGCTCCCGATGGAGAGAGTCACCCCGTCCACGACGCGCACTTCGTCGCCGCCACGGCGCGCGGGCGGGAAGGCGATCGTCAAGTTTTCGATACGGAGAAGCGGCTCGGGGATGGGCATAGTCGGTTACTCGGGTTTCCAGTGGAATATCTTGGCGGCCTGGGCGTTCGTGAGGAGGATACCGTGCTTCGTTTCAAGCTGCCGGAGGATCGCTTCGCGGGCTTCCGGGACGCGCAGATGGGCGGCAGCGGAAAAGGCGTCTGGGAAGAACGCATCGGCGAGTCCCCAGAGATACCCGTAGGTGCCCCTGGTCCGCCCCGTGAGGCCCACTTTCGTCAGCAGAAACCGCTGGGCGAGCGGCACCAAGGATCTGGAGCGGTCCTTGTAGCTCACCGGCAGCTTGTTGGAGGCCGTGGAGCCATTCCGCTCGACGTGTTCATAAACGCCAAGCGACAGATGCGGCAGCAAGCCCCTCTCGCAGAGTGTGCGGGGATCATTGTCGCCCTGCGCGGCGATCAAAAACGGCAGCATCTCCAGAGAGGCCAGCATCGCGACACCATGACCCAAGATCTGACCATAGAAAAGCTGCTTTTCGATATGCAGGTCGTCTTTCCAGAACCACGTGGCCTCCATAAATGCGCCGTTGAAGGCCGTTTCGCGCGGCGCGTCCGCTCCCCATACCGATGCGGCTTCCAGCGAGGGCCACGACTCCCAGCCTTTACGCTTTGTCCAGAGGCATAATCCTGCGTCGCTGACGAACGCGAGGCAATCGGCAGGCGTTGCGACCGCGCGGTAACTATCTTCCACTCGCCGTTCTCCTGTCATGAGATCTTCCCCCTCCCCTCTGCCCGCGAGCATGCGGAAAGGTAGGGGTCTGTATAAAAAAGAGGGGAGGGACCGGATAAACGAGGGCAAGCGGAGGGAGGTCCAGCATCACGCAGAGCAGTCAATCCGTAAAGAGTTCCGAGACGGACTCATCGGTCCAGATACGTCGTATCGCCTGGGCGAAGAGCGGCGCGGTGGACAGCACGGTTGTCTTCGCACTGCGCTTCTCCGGTGGCACGGGGATTGTGTCCGTCAGAATTAGCTCTTTGATCTCCGGGCGCGACAATCGTTCCACTGCGGGACCGGCAAGGACCGCGTGCGTGCAGGCCACGGTGATCTCCGGCCTTGCCCCGTTCCGCAGCAGGGCGTCCACGATCTCGTTGATGCTGCCCCCGGTCGAGATCATGTCGTCGTAGACGATACAGGTCTTGCCTCGGACATCCCCCGCAAGGCCAGTGATCTCCGACACGCCGTGTTCGGGATGGACCTTGTAACCCACGGCGAGCGGCGCGCGCAGCCGGGATGCGATCTTACGTACTTTTTTCACGCGCCCTTCGTCGGGGG
Source organism: Armatimonadota bacterium (assembly GCA_014380815.1). Lineage (GTDB taxonomy): Bacteria > Armatimonadota > Armatimonadia > Armatimonadales > Armatimonadaceae > JACMJB01. The sequence continues at coordinate 3,664 of JACMJB010000311.1, read as the reverse complement.
ATACCACCACCACATCCTCGTAGTGCTTTTCGGCAAGATAATCGGCAATGATGGGAAGCGCGGTCAGATGATCCACGGGAATATCGAAGAAGCCCTGGATAGCGTCCGCGTGCAGGTCCATCGCGACGATCCGCTGCGCGCCGGCGGTCGTCAGCAGATTGGCGATGAGCTTCGCGGTAATCGGCTCGCGGGGCGCGTCTTTCTTCTCCTGCCGCGCATAGCCGTAGTAGGGCAGTACCACGGTAATCATGTCCGCCGAGGCGCGTTTCAGTGCGTCCAGCAGGATCAAGAGTTCCAGGAGGTTGGAGTCTATAGGCTGGCAGGTGGGTTGGATGATGAACGCTTCTGTTCCCCGGACCGACTGCTCGAACTTCACGTAGATCTCACTGTCAGCAAAGCGTGTGATCTTGAGATCGCCGAGTTCAACGCCGAGGTGCCGAACGATCTCGCGCGATAGTTCAGGGTGCGCAGTGCCGGAAAAGATGCTCATGGGAGGGCGCGGGAGCGGCGCGGCGGGGGGCGGAAACGCAAAAGTCATATCTTGGATTATAGCATGGGGCATCAAAGTGGGAGGATGCCCTGTCCGCGCGCACCGGATCTGCGAAATTTGACGAGGCCGACGGAGCATAGAGTGTCTGAGTCCTCAAAAGGGACCTGCCTGAGCGCGCTGAAATCACGCAGTGCGTTCTTTGACCGTTTCTGCCCCCCGCCAGCCTCGACAAATCAGTGCGCGGAACTTAGCGGGAGGGGTCCGCCTCGTCCGATATTCCTGCCTCGGTCGCCGAAACGCCGGCCCGGTCCACCAGCGCGGCGGCCCGGTCCGGCCCCAGGGACTCCGCGCGCCAGTAAATACCGCCATTGCGCCGCGCGTACTTGCGTACCAGCAGATCAATCGTGCGCCGGTTTCCGTCCACAGTGGCATCGGCCCCTGCGATAAACAGTCCGCTCTCCCGGCTGATGGAAAGGGTGAACACGCCGTCTACCTTGGCCCCCGGCTTGCTCTCGGCGATAAACTCGCGCGCCGCCTGGCGCACCTTCGCAAGAACCTCCTCGCTGTCCATCACGTCTCGGACTCGCTCGCGATAGATCGGGGACTGGGCCAGCTCAGCCTCCATCTCGCCCCTTGCGTCCGAGTCGGCCGCCTCGGAGTGCGCGAACCGGTCGTGGTTGGTCTGGCTCATCGCCTGCCACAGATGGGCCTGTGAACTCGCGAACTGGCTGCTCATGTCTTCGGCCCGGCGATGCTCCGTGGCGCCATAGCTTACCGCGACAACCGCCGCCGTCATCGCCACTGCTGTCCCGACCTGCCTGCGAACGATAGGATTGAAATTCATGCTGCTCTCCCTCTACGGATACTGCCGAAAGTATACCCGACGACGCTCCCACCGCGCGACTTGCTCCTGTATCGGTCTGGACAAAACCCCGAAAAACGATACACTAAACCTCGATGGCCGCCAACGAAACCCCCGATCCTTACGCCAACTACGACGTCACCGCCAAGCAGAACGCCACCAACGAACGCTCCGCCGCCGCCCGTCTGGACCGGACCACGGAAGATGCGCTCTACAAGCTGTATCGGTCCTTCTTCCAGGAGGCCGAGCAGACGCGCCGCTGGAACCTCTGGCTGGACTTCCCTTGGGACGAACCGCCGACCCGGCCCACCACCCCACTCATCGAAGCGGTGGTGACCGCCTATCACGCCGAACTCTTCCTTCCCGACTACGCCGCTCGCGCACTGTATTACCTGCGTTCGAGTCGTGGGCGGGCCTGGTTCCTGACCCGGTGGACCTACGAGGAGGGCAAGCACCTGCTCGCTCTAGCCGAGTGGCTCCTGCACTGCGGCGCCTACTCCAACGATCAGCTTCGCGCCCAAAGCGACGACCTTCTGTTGCGCTACACCTGGGAACCACCCTTCGAGGATGCCGCCGCAATCCTTGCGGATTTCCTCCTCTGGGAGCTTCGAGAGGCGGACCGTTACCGGACGCTGCGCCACCTTGCTGTTTCGGAGAACGAAACGCTCCTCGCCGCACTGCTGGATGAAATCATCAAGGACGAGGACGCCCATCGTGCGTTCCTGCGCCAGTGCCTCACAATTATCGCCGAGATATACCCTGACCAGGTCACCGGTGCGGTCCGCCGGATCGCTGAGCGGAACACCAGCGGTGACGACGGCGCGGACTTCGGCGGCTCATTGCTCGCCGAGCTTGGCATCACGCCAGGCGCCCCGCTCCTCTGATGGCCTCTGTCTGGGCAATCGGTGACATCCATGGCAAGGCAGCTATGCTGGGCGCTCTCCTCGATGCCCTGCCACGCCAGAGCAGCGACACGACTGTCTTCCTCGGTGATTACATTGACCGCGGCGAGGACTCCGCTGGTGCCGTTCGCCGCGCGCTCGCCGAGTACGATGCCGCTCCTGACCGGACCGTCCTCCTCTGGGGCAACCACGAGGACATGGCGGCGACGCACTTTAATTTCGCGGCCCCCTCCGATTTCGTGTACGATCCCTATGACTGGTTCCGCAACGGCGGAATCGCCGCCATGGAATCCTGGGGATACGAGAAGCCCGCGCTTTTCGTCGCCTCCTGTCCGCCCGATCTGAAGCGACTCTTTCCGCTACTGCAGCCCTTCTGGCGTGCCTCCCAGGACCAGTTTCCGGAACTCGCGCACTGCCTGTGGGTCCATGCGGGCCTCCGCAAGGGCCAGCAGCCCGAAGACAGCACCGGCGAGGTGCTTCTCTGGATCCGCGAGGAGTTCCTGGATGCTCTCGACCCGTCGGGTCGCTTTGTGATCCATGGTCACACCCCGATGCGGGCGGTCCGTGCCCTTCCCGATAAAGTCGGCATAGACACCGGCGCGGTCTTCGGCGGTCCGCTCACCGCCCTTCAGATGCCCGAACGCCGCATCTTCCAGGTGGATGCCGAAGGACACGCCACGGATTTCCTGCTTGAACCGGTTGGGTAGGTATCTCTCCGTCGCGAAAAAATACCAGGGTGAGAAAATTTCTCACCCTGGTATTTGATGTATCGGAACCTACTTGGATGCAGCGCGACTAGGGGTACTTCACACCCGCAACGCGCGGGTCCCACAGATCGCGTGTACCGGCGGGGCGGTACTCCGGAAACTGCGTATAGAGTGCCTGTATGGTCAGATCAACTTTTGTCGCAGCTTTGACTCCCAGCCAGTTTGAATCATAGTTAGGATCCAGAGTTGTGCCGGGTGACATTGCCTTGATATGACCATCGCAGAACAGGTAATTCGACATTTTCGCGTGCCAGTTCTGGTTCATACCAGTCCTTTTCGGCGGGAATGCACTGATAGGAGACCCGTTCGGGGGGATGGTGGTGAAGTAGGGTGACCCATTTCGGTTCGGTCCCCCATCATCTGCCTGCACTGTCTCAAAAAGCAAAATGGTTTGTGCTGAGCTTTCCATCTGGTCTTGGCCCAGTCCATCGGCGTAACCAGACGTGACCGGACTGGCTCCGCTACCCGGGTTCTCCCCGCGAATGTAGTCGTTCATGGAATAGGACTGCCCAAGGAGGCTGGATCGGGAGGTAGAGCCAGGTGGGTTAGGACTTTTGTAAGGAGCCGCATTGGGGCAAGCATAGACGTTCGAAGCATTGTTCTCCGACCGCTGTTTGACGTAAGGCCAAATGCCTCCCGTCTG
>JACMJB010000310.1 GCA_014380815.1 Armatimonadota bacterium | reverse complement strand
GAGATCAGGGCCAGCGGCTGGGCGGTGGCCGTGGCGCCCGTCGTCCTGGCCCTGGTCGTCGCCTCCGGCCTGCTGGCGCTCGTGCTGCGGACCTGAGACCGGGCAACCTGAAGCCGGCGGCCTGGGGCGCAAGCAGGAAGCAGGAGGGGAAGGCCTTGTATGGGGAATTCTCTGTCAAGCTCCCGCGAGCAGACATTCTGAAGTTCCGACAAGGGTGGCGAGCGGACGTTGATGTCTCTATCTGAAAGCAGACACAAACGTCAGGAGTGGTTGAGCGACCGAACGGGAGCGGAAACGATGACGTTGGTCAGACAGCGCCTCAAGCGGTTACGTGCTCCAAGGGCAACGTGATCTTCACCGACAATCCGCTTGCCTGCCAGTCACGCTCCAATGCACCTTGGAACTGACGCGTTATCGTATTTTGGATTAGCGAGCCGCCGAAACCGCTACTCTTGGGCGACGCCACCGCCGGGCCACCGCGCTCTGCCCACGTAACAATCAGATCGTCGCCGTTCTCTTCCCAATGCACCGTTACATTGCCGGTCGGTACAGAGAGGGCTCCATACTTAACTGCGTTCGTCGCCAGTTCATGGAACGTCAAAGCGATGCCGTTGATGGAGCGGTCGCCGCACCTGACCAGCGGCCCCTGGATTTCGAAAGGCGAAACGTCATCGGCGTTGCGGAAGTGCGGTTTCAGGACAGCTTCCAGAATCGAGCGGACGTCGGATATGCGCGGTGCTCGACCAACGTCATTGAGATGGCGGCTGACGAGTGCGTGGGCCGAGGCGAGCGCGTGAAGCCGGCCGGAAAGCGCCTTCGCCATCTCTTCCTTGGTTTCCTCGCCACGCGCACTGGCGCGGATCAGCCCGTCGGTAACGGCGAAGAGGTTCTTGACCCTGTGGTTCATCTCCTTGGCCAGCAAGGACTGCTCTTCGAGGGCCTCGGAGAGGGCGCGTTCCGCCGAGATCATGCGTAGAGCAATGCCGGCAAAGGCGGCCAGTTCCCTCAACGATTGGGAGTGGCCATTGTGAAAGTGACCCGAGGTGTCAGACACCACCCAAAGCGTGCCCAAAGGCGCAGCGCCAGCAAAGAGCGGGACCAACAGCACCTCGGGGAGAATGATGTGCTCGTCAGAAATCCAGTCGTAAGCGCGCTCGGAATGCACGGTGAGAACGGGCGTCTTGCGGTCGAGAACGACGCCGCAGGGGCTGAAATCACGAGGCGTGGTGGCGTGCTCGAAAGCCACGAGCGATCCATACAGGTAACGCCAGCGGAATACGCCCGCGCCAGGACCACCCTCAAAGAGACTAAACCCGGCCGATACGCCGCCTCCGATCTCCATGGCCAATTCAACAAACCGGGGCAGCACAGCCTCCGGTTCATCAACCATTCGAGCGGCCAATTCCCGAATGGCGGCTTTGTCCCTCGCGAAATCCATTGCGGGAACAGGCCGACGACCGAGTTCCCCGTCGGGGTACACCGAGTTTGCTAAATCGGCGGGGACCCTGGGGATGGCGAGCATGAAAGCAACTCTACCATCCGCCACCGCGTGTAGCCACGGCGCTGCAACCCGCCCTTCCCGACGTCCGAAAGGGGTCGGACTCTGCCGTTGGATTCTACGCGCAAAGCCGACGTTACAGGCCAACGGAGCCATCGCCGCTCGCCACCGGGGCATATGCAACAGACGGTGCTTCAAAT
>JACMJB010000309.1 GCA_014380815.1 Armatimonadota bacterium | reverse complement strand
TTCCGCCCGGCTGTACCAGTGTTCTGGCCTCCGAAGCCGATGTGGTGCATCTAGCGCTTTCTCACCTGTGGGACCTGGGACACCGTAAGATCGCCCTGCTTCCTCGACCCGCCGCCCGTCCCTACCGCCAAGTCCCCTTGCTTCCTTCTCCCTACGAGACCATTTTCACCAACTGGTGCCTGGGAAGGGGCATCTTTGATCCGACCCGGATACTCGCCTCGGAACGGCACGAAAACGGTCCGAGCCTGCCGGGCATGGACCCGCCCGCCGCTTTGATCGAGATGCTGCGCGACGCCCTTTCCGGCGGTGATCCCCCGACTGCGATCTTTGCGCCGCAGGAAGGGATCGGGCCAAGCCTGATCCGCGCGGTTCAGGCACTGGGAATCCCGGTGCCACAGGTGCTGTCTCTGGTGGGGGTGGATACAGAAAACGGACTGATGGCCCGCGCCCACGTTCCGCTTACCTGTGTGGAACTGCCCCACGAGGCGATTGGACGGTGCGCTGTCCTCCAAATGAGCCATCTGCTGGAGGCAGCGCCGCCATCCTCAAATCCCGCGCCCATCACTACAGTGCCCGTGTCTCGTCTGGTGCGACGGGCCAGCGCCGCCACACCATTTCCTCGCTGACCGCCTGCTGATCACTACGCCTCCACCATCGCGTCTGACTCCTCGGCGATGGGAGACGATCCAGTCAGAGTCGCGGTCGTGTCGCGCGCCGCGAAGCGGGTCACCGGCACTGCAACCCGCGCCTTCGCGCCTTCGGCAGGCATCCCTTCCGCCAGCCGAAGCGCGAGCCGGACCGCCTCGCGCCCCATCTCCTCGCCGGGTAGCTGGACACACGAAAGGGCAGGGTTCGCCCCGCGTGCCTCCGCGCTATCACCGACCCCGACCACAGAAATATCGTTGGGCACGGAAAGCCCCAGAGCACGCAGATGGGTAATCAGGCGCAGCGCAAGCGCATTGCTGGCACAGAAGAACGCGGTTGGGGGATGGGGAAGCGTAAACATCGCCTCGATCCCCTCACGCAGCCGCGCTTCGTCCTCGTGTCCGTCCCACGACGTTCCCGGCAGCACGAGGGTATCGTCGCCGACTCCCCGGACCCGCAGCCAGACCCGGTACCGTTCCAGGCGCCGGGTGGCAATATCACTGGCTTGGGGCGTCAGTGTTGGCCCCGCGAGGTAGGCGATGCGGCGGTGCCCAAGGCCCCACAGATGAGACAGCGCAAGCTGCGCAACATCGTCCTCCAGTGCGAAAACGGCCCCACAGCCATCGGGAATCTCTTCGCACCGATTGAGCAGGACGACGGGCAGACCTGCGGCGGCGAGGAGCGCAGGGCGGGGATCGCCGGAGATCGAGGCCAGGATCAGGCTGGATATGGAGCCGTCGAGGAAGGGCGCGGGGTCCGGGGAGTTCCGCATGCTGGCAGGATAAAGCAGGATCTGCCGATCCTCCCACTCCGCCATCTGCGAGGCGCCCAGCCAGACGGCTTCAGAAAGGTCGCTTCGCGCGGGCTGGAGCGGATCGAGCAGGTCGCGGTCCGAGGACGGGATCGCGAGGCCGACCGCGCGCATCCGCCTCAGGGGGAATGAAGTGCCTTCCGAGGCTCCCGAAGCGGGTACGCTCTCCCCGGTGCGCGCGGCGGTGGCGCGGCGGCTCGTGGCGGTTCCGCCATTGCTGCCACTGCTGTCATCGTTCGAATCAGCCCGTTCGGCGGACTGATCTCGGTTCAACGCGGCAATTCCTCGCGCGTAGTTCACCCGGTAAATCCCCTCCACGATGCGATCCGCGGTCTCCCGCGAGCAGACATGTGTATTGCCGCTGAGATACAGCGAGATCGTGGTCAGTGAAACCCCCGCGTACGCTGCAACATCTTTAAGCGTCGCTCGCACGGCGCGACCATCGCTGGCATCTTTCTCGATCATAGGGACGGTGTTCTTTTTTACAGCAGTTCGGGACAAAACGTGCTCCTTGCTCTTTCTTTTGCGACGCTGCCGGAACCAGGAACGGGGAGGCTTGCCCGAACGGCTGGCAGAAAGAGGCAGACTCCTGGGTTACGGCGGCAACATGACCCACTGCTCCATGGGCCTCTATTTTTCACGACTTCCTATCTAGGGTATCGGTCGGTATATACCCGGTCTTTAGGGAGCTATCCCGTTTTTTCAGTGAATTTACTGAAACTAGTATACGCTTCCCAGTGACAACGGTTCCCAAAATGTTTCCGCCTGTCTGTTCAGCACATAAATTTGTGGTAATCTATTCTAACCCCGCTTGGCCTGTCACGCTTTGCCGCGGCACTTGTCTTATTGTATCCACTTCGCTGCCAAAATCCTATTCTCACTGTGTAGCTTTCGGGGTCAATACGCCCCCTCGGCGCGGAGGACAGCGGGCAACACCCGAACCAGGATCGAAAGATCCCCGCGAAAGGACCGCGCCTCCAGATACTTCAAATCCAGTTCGATCCATTCTTCGAAGGCGAGGTTGGACCTGCCGCACACCTCGCGCAGGCAGACCAGCCCCGGCTGCACCGTGAGCCGCTGCCCCTGCCGTCCCGCGTAGCGTGCCACCTCACGCGGCAGGTGGGGGCGGGGACCCACCAGGCTCATCTCGCCGCGCAGCACATTGAGGAACTGGGGCAACTCGTCCACGGAGGAGCGGCGCAGCCAGCGTCCCACCCGGGTGACGCGCGGATCGTTCTTCATCTTGAAGATCGGTCCATCGGCTTCGTTGCGGGCGGCGAGCTGCTCCTTGAGGGCGTCGGCGTTCTTGACCATGCTGCGGAACTTGTAGAAACGAAAACACTTCCCATTCCGGCCCACGCGCGATTGGTAGTAGAGAACTGGCCCGCCGTCCTCCAGGACGATGGCAAGACCCACCAGCAGCAGCAGGGGGAAAAGCAGGACAAGCACGGCGAGCGAGAGAGCGACGTCCAGAAGCCGCTTCCCCCAAAGATATGCCCGTTCCGGATTCCTTGCGAGGCTTTGCCCGTTTCCCTGCAGGGACTGTCCCTGCCAGGAGGCCGTGGAAATCTTCGTCGGGACGCCGCCGGAGATCGCCGCATTTTTTGAGGAGTACGAGACAGATGATGATTCTGATAAGGACATACGAACCGCTCCTTGATCTGGACTGCCGCAGGGCAGAAAGGCACTCTTTCTGCCTTTTTTCGGCAATATGGCACCGTAAAGCGCTGTTTCACTAAATATTTATTGAACTGAGCAGATAACCGCTCTGGCACCCGGACCCGGCATGCGGGGGCGTGGAAGGTCCTTTAATGCTTAAGCAGGTGGGCGGCCACCGCCAGCGAGATCCCGATCCGGAGCAGCCAGGTTCGGAGCCGCCACGGGGTCTGCGACGGCCCGCGCACCAGAAGCCGAGGATCATCAACACCACCAGGGTCTTCGAAGGCGTTCGGGTTATTCAGGTCGCTCACCAGCCCGGCGTCCCGGGGCGGGGGTAACCCCGCCCGGTACGGCCGCATTCTGTGCTGTCACGAAGCGGGTTGTGCGGACCCATTCTCCGCCGTTTTGGCGGCGGACCGCCGACTGCGCGACCAGCGCGATCTTCCACAGGGCATAGAGGGGCGCGCGCAAGAGAGCTTGATAGGCCGCCCGCGGCGCCCCGCTCACTTTCAACCCCCCCACGATGTAGCCCGCCATCCCCGCAGCCGTGGCAAGAAAGGCGATCGTCCAGAAACGCGCTGCTCCGTCTTCAAAATGAACCCTGAAGCCGCCCTCGCTTACCCCGATCGTCAGTGCGATCAGCGCGCCCCACAGCACCAGTGCCCCGACAAGCTCAGCGAGCGGCGGCAGCATCAGATTCAGGGCGGCATCCGCGAGAAGAAGGCTGCGTCGGCGCAGGGCCTCTCCCAGCAACGGCAGGGCACGGTCGCGCAGCAGTTTCAGGCGGCCCGTTTCCCAGCGCCGACGCTGCGAGGCGGCCTGCCCGGCGGTGATCGGCATCTGCGCCTGCACAACCGCGCGGGGTTCGTAGGTGGGCGTGATCCCCGCTCGGAGTAGATCAAGGCCGTAATCTACATCCTCGGTGATGCTCCGTCCGTGCCAGCCGACCTCCTCGACCACAGGGCGGGTGAAAGCCATGCCGTTGCCCTTCAGGCTCACCGACAGCCCCAAACGGCTCGCACCGAGCGGGCGGACATGGTTGTAAAGCTCGAATGCGGCGCCCATCAGGGCGGCCCGCCAGCCATCGCTGCTGTTCAAGACGCCATAGCGGCCCTGAACAGCGGCGCGTCCCTTGTCATCGGCGCTTGCCATCGCGCGCGGCCCGATTACCCTTAGAAAGTCCGGTGCGACCCAGGTATCAGCATCCACGATCACATACACGTCGGCTGCATGCCCATAGCGAGCCAGTAATTTGGCGAAAGCCCAGCGCAGTGCATGGCCTTTGCCCCGCTCGCTTTCGCTGTCTCGCTCCAGCACGATCACCCCAGCTTCGCGGGCGACGGTGGCGGTAGTATCCGTGCAGTTGTCGGCGACCACCACCGTCCGAAAACGCTCACGGGGGTAATGCTGCGCGGCCAGACTGGAGAGAGTTGCCCCCAGCACCAGCGCCTCGTTGTGCGCGGGGATCACTACCACCATCCGCGGAAGGGTCGCATCGCTCGAAACCGGCGCAACCCCTGGGACCACCACCGCCCGCGCTGCCGCGATCAGCAGCAGCAGGAGGTAGGCGACAGACCCGACCACGATCAACCCCATCCCGGCAACCAGCACGGTCAGAGCGATCTGGGGCAGCGAGCCGTCTATCAGCGACAACGGCGGGGCAGCGAAATCCATAAAACCTTGAATCCTTTAGTCTTCGCTCAGTGTGCGCTGTCAGTCGCGCGTCTTCAAGCACAGCTGCATTGTACAATAATTTTACTAAATCTAAGTATCGGTACCTATGAATTTAGTAATATTTTATAAAATTCTTCCTGCGGGAAACGCATGCTCAGCTTCTAGTAAGCCACAAAATCGGCGGTAAGCTTGGTTCGCTGGGGGAAACTGGGTACAGTCCCCTTAACGCAGAGAATCAAGCAGCCGTACGAAGCAGTGTCGGCGGGAATCCCGCACCGCAAAAAGGAGAGAATTGAAGATTATCAACGCCCCTGCCGAAGGAGGCAGGGCGAAAACTGCCCGAGTGGCATCTCGGATCGTCGGGTTTATCGCCTCAGCGCTTCTGCTGGGTGTCACCGGGGGCTGCGGCAGCGGAATCAGCAGTGGCGGCCAGCAGGACGGCTCGACCGCTCTGACGACTATTCGCGGCAGGCTTCAGGCCGGCGATGATCACTTTAGCGATGGACACCGGGTGGATTTCTATATTTGCACGGCACGGCGCGGCGGGGTCGCCCAGGTGGAGATGAACTCCGCGCAGCTCGATGCGGTGCTGATCGTGGGAATAACGATGGACAGCGGCCTGGTCAAGACCATCGCCGAGGATGACAATTCCGGTGGCGGCAGAGATGCACGGGTCACGTTCCCGGTCACCTCCGGCGAGCGGTACTACCTTGCCGCGACCCATGCACCAACCGGTGGCCCGGTCGCCGCAGCGACCGGGGACTACGCTCTGACCCCCAGCGATATTCTGCAGGACACGCGCCCCACCAGCGATATCGTTCCCCGCTCCCAGGCAGTCCCTCTGTCACGAACTTTCGGAAAGTCGCGTTAAAAAAGACAGGTGTGCATCGCATACTTGCTGACGCCGAGGAGCAAACGAGGAGTAAACTATGAACCGAATTTTTAGCCCACTTGCCTTTTTCGCCGCGACCGCTGGCTTGATCGCAATCGCTGCCCCTGCCGCCCATGCCGGAAACCTGAGATGGAGTGGCGATGTGGACGACACCGCGACCATCGCGATCCGCGACAACAACGTTCGTACGACCTCCAATGCTGGGGGGATCCGCAACGAGCGGCGTGACCTGGACGGTCGGCTGCCCAGTCGTGGTGGTGTCACCCTCCGTCTGCGGGAGAACGATGGCCGGGGCCGTGTCCAGATCATCCAGCAGCCTTCCCGCTCCAATAACTACACGGCGCTGGTCCGGATCGTGGACCGGGACAAGGGCCGCGATCACTACGACTTCGAACTGCGCTGGGACAACCGGAGCAACGGCAACGGGCGAGACCGCTGGGACCGCCGCGACAACCGAGATGACCGAAATTACCAGAATGACTGGGATCGTCGGCGTTAACCGTCTGCCTGGTCCACTGGGGCCGTGAAACGAAGTTCTCGTAGAAAAAAGCGGTCCGGCACAGATGCCGGGCCGCTTTTTTTCGGGTCTTTTGCCTTATCATGAAAGCCGCATCACCCGAAAGTCGGGTGATGCGGCTGCAAAGCAGGAAAAACATCCCACGGAGAACCAACATGCGAAACCCACCTCGACAGTCCAATGCCCGCGCTCGGCACGCATCGGTCACGACGACGATTCTGGCAGCAGTCACCGTCGCTCTTCTGCCGGTCTCTTCCTGTCTCCTGCCCGCCGCAGCCGTGGGCGAACCGGCCCGTGTGACCTGGCGTGGCGATGTAGATGGCGAGATCGAACTGTTGATCCGCGAACGCGAGGTCAAGGTCCACAAGGTTTCTGGCAAATCGGTGGAACATGCCCAGTATCTGTTTCGCTCCCCGCTTCCTAAAAAAGCGGTCGCGGTGCGCGTGGATAAGCGTCAGGGCCGGGGTAAGGTCACCATCTTTCAGCAGCCCGCCGCCAGCAACAAGTACACAGCGGGTGTCCGAATCACCGACGGGGCCGGGGGCCGCGCCCCGTACCGGGTCGTGATCCGCTGGTAGACAATCGCAAATAAATCAACCGCGAAAAGGTACGATAACCCGATCTATTCCGTCCGGTATCCTCCGGCATATCGCGACCCTGAC
>JACMJB010000308.1 GCA_014380815.1 Armatimonadota bacterium | reverse complement strand
CGCTCGGTCATGATGGTGGCACTCTCGTATGACTTTCCCCCCCCCGCCCCCTTCGGGGGAGCACTGTCCGTTGGGACCAGCGTTCCGCGGTACTTTGTAGTTCCTGCCGTCGCGGAGCGACGGCAGGAACTACAAAGTCCCGCGGAACGCTGGTCCCAACGGACAGTGCTCCCCCGAAGGGGGCGGGGGGGGGAAAGTCATACGAGAGTGCCACCATCACGACCGAGCGAGCGCCAGCAAGGAGGCGTTCATCGCCGAGGGGAGCGGAGCGCAGTTCGTGGCGGCGTTCCAGGTAGGCCATTTTCCCGTGCATCCCGGCGGCGAGCCAGGCAGCGACCGAATCGGAGTGACCGGGCGGAGCGGCGGTCGTGATTCGGGCGGCGTCTATGCCGAGGAATTCGGCCTGCTTCTTAACCTGCACAGCGGCGCTAACAGCGGTGGCAGTTACATCAGTTTCCATCGGATTAAGGCTATCACAGTCCGAAAAACCGGTAACGGTAGCAGTGAGATGGTACGGCTACCTGCCAACAATGCATTAAGACGGCGGCAAATGGGCAGTCGGTTCGGGTTTCGAGCAGTGAGAAAAAGGGGCGTTTTGTCATGGGAATTTCTCGAAAAGTGGTCCTCGCGGCATTTGTTGGGCTGGGGGTTCTGGCGGCTCCATTGTCGGTCAGCGGCAATCCTTCGCCATCCGCACCTCTCGGTGCCGCGGTATTTGTTGCCGAACCACGTGTCAGCTATGTCGGCAGTTCCAACACCCTGGTCCAGAGTCTCCTGGCGCGCGCCCGGACCTGCCGCCTGGAAAATGATCGGAGCGGAGTGCTGGACGCCTACCAGCAGGCCCTGCGAGCCGATGGTAAAAACTCCGATCTGTATGCGGACTGCGCGGATGCTCTGGCCTCTGTGGGCCGCTGCAACGAGGCGATTGCCTACTATCAGACCGCGATCGGGGAGAACCTCAGCCAGACCTGGAGCAGCAGCCGGATGGAAGACGGCGACCTCCAATTGCGATTCGCGCTGCTTCTTTCCCATGTCAACGAGCAGGAGCTTGCCGCTGATCTGTACCGCCGGGGTTACGAGGTGCTGAGCGTGAAGGAGAAGAAAGCGCTGCCGTCCTCGTTTCGTGCCAAGGAGCTAAAAGCGGGAAAAGAGAACATTCGCGCAGAGTTTGCCGCCGCGGCACGCACGCTTCTCGCCCTCAAATACGCCGCTGATGGCTTCGCACCGGAAGCCACTGCGCAGCTTGAGGCTGCCGCTGCTATCGTCCCGGAGTGCCCGCGCACCTCTTATTTTCTGGCAAATGCCCGCTATGGCGCTGGGAAGACAACCGAGGCTGTGGCACTGTGGCAGAAGGCCGCACAAACCGGTGACGGCGACCTGAGGAAGTGGGCGCAGGAAGCGCTGGCAAAGGCGAAGTAAAACCGCCTGATATTTCTTGGATTTGCCGGGGCGTCTCTGTAAAGCTGCGGGGATGCCCTTTCGGCGTTTGTTGGGTATATTCGCAGCTGGGTATATTCGCGGTGACGATGTCTAAAGGCAAAAAGCGGGAGTTGGGATGGGCAAAAGAAGAGTGGACGGTGCTGGAGGGGCGGAAAGTGCGGCTGTTTGTCGCGCCTGCCTCCGGCGAGCTACCCGATGAGCCACCACTACGCCTGCCACTGTTGCTGATACATGGGTTGGGCTGCACCGGCGAGACCTGGGAGCCGACCCTGCTTGAGATGCGACGTCGCGATGTCATCTGCTCCACGCTGGCACCGGACCTGCCTGGATTTGGCAGATCGGAAGGTCCGTACCACGATGCCCTGGGCATGGAGGCGCTGGCGGACTGGGTGGTCGGTCTTCTGGATCAGCGCGGCATCGCCCGGACCCATCTCGCGGGCAATTCGATGGGCTGTCAGGTGGCGCTGGCGCTGGCACGGCGGCACGGGGACCGGGTCGGCGGTATCGTCCTCCAGGGGCCGACCACTGGCGAGCGGATTGTCCCGGCCTGGCGTTATGTCACCGGCCTGATTCGCGATACGATCTATGAAAGCCCCGCCTACACGCTGCGCTTAATGAAGATGTATACGCAGATGGGTCCACGCGCCTACGCGATTACGGTTAAAAAGATGCTGGAGGATGATCCGTTCGCCCAGATCCGAGAAGTGCGCGCACCCTGCCTTGTGATTCGGGGCGGGAATGACGCGATTGTGTCGGATAGGGTCGCGCGGCGTCTAGCCGCCCACCTGCCCGATGCCATTTATCTGCCGCTAGACCATGCCGCTCACGCGATCGAGTACAACAACCCCGAGGAGTTTGTGGATGCCATGCTCGCCTTTCTGGCCCGTGCGGAAAGAACGCTGGGGATCACCCAATCGGACAGTGCCGATTGCAGTATCGCGCAGACCGCTCCCACGCGATGAACCTTTCTGGAGGGCGCACGTCTATTCCTCGAATTTCAGCCTCAGTTCAGTGCTGTCGTTACTTTCGGCATTGAACGCTTCGAACGGTTAAAAAGGAAACGAATCATGAACTTACTCTCCCTCAAGCGCAGCGGCGCGCCGCTTGCCGCCGCGTTCAGTCTTGCCGCTTTCGTCTCGGGTGGCGTTTCCCCCGCTTCTGCTTTTTCACAGCCACCGGCAGATGCCCCCCCCGTAGCCCCCGCGCCCCCTCCGGCGCGGCAGAATGCCGCACCGCGCTTCAATATCCTGAACGAGACGCTGAAAGCGCTGGAGCTGACCCCGGAGCAGAGGACGAAGATCCAGGAGATCCGCGCGGAATACCGGAAAAACGGCGAAGCGATCACGGCACCCCGCAGCCCGGAGGGCCAGGTGAAAGTCCGGGAGCTGAACCAGAAGTTGATGGCGGACGTCAAGGCCAGTCTGCCCTCCGATCAGCAGACCAAATTCCAGGCTGCCTTCGAGGAGGCCACCGCGAAAGCGAAGGTCCAGAACGAAGCCCGAGATGTCGCGGCGGGGCTGGAGGCCTTCCGCCGACCGCTCGCGGCGCTGAACCTTTCCCCAGAGGTTCTGACGAAAACCGATCCGTTCACCCAGAGCGCCTTCGATCAGATCGTGGCGACCCGCAAGGACCGCTCGCTCAAACGAGCGGAGCGGAACGCCAAACAGGACACGATCATCGCGGAAATGAAAAGCAAGGTCCGCCCCCTGCTCACCCCCGCACAGCAGACCCAGTTCGACACGCTGACCTTCCGACCGACGCCTGCTCAGGGCCGGAACCGCCGCCCCGTCGCCCCTGTAGCGCCTGCTGCCCCCCCAGCAGAGGGAGCTGCGCCCT
>JACMJB010000307.1 GCA_014380815.1 Armatimonadota bacterium | reverse complement strand
TTGCCGAGGTAATGATCAATTCGGTAGATCTGTTCCTCGGAAAAGTATTGGCTAAGCGTATCGTTCAGGTGGCGCGACGATTCCAGGTCACGACCAAACGGCTTTTCGATGATGATACGGACCCATTTCCCGCACTCCGGGGTCGGTTTGCTCAGATTGGCCTTGCCGATCTGCTCGATGACCGTCTCGTACTGTTCCGGCGGGATCGCCAAATAGAAGAGCCGATTACAGGCAGTCCCGCGCTCCTCGTCAATCGCGTCCAGCCGCTCCTTCAGGCCCTCGTAGCCTTCCGGCTTGTCAAATTCGCCCCGCTGATAACGGACGATCGAAGCGAACGAGTCCCATGACTCGCCGGTCGTCGGCATTTGAGGGGCAAATTCCTTGACCGCTGCTTTGAGATCGGCGCGGAACGATTCATCGTCTTTGTCGCGCCGGGCATAGGCGAGAATACGAAAGTCCTGGGGCGTCAGGCCCTCACTTTGTAGCGCGAACAGCGCGGGCGCGAGCTTGCGGCGGGTCAAATCGCCGGTGGCGCCAAACAGAACGAGAACGCAGGGGTCCAGCTCAGACATGAACGTGTCTTCTCCCGTGTATCCAGTGTCGGTGCTTAATTGAACCAGGAACGCCCGTCTCGGGCGATCAGTTCATCGGCGGCGGCGGGTCCCCATGACCCGGCGGCATAGTTCGGAAAATCAGCAGGCTCGCTGCGCCAGTAGGCGAGCAACGGGTCCACGACGCGCCAGGCGGCATCAATCTCGTCCTCGCGCATAAACAGAACGGCATCGCCCGCGAGCGCATCCACGAGAAGCCGTTCATAGGCATCGCGGAGGGGGGCGTCGAAGGTCTCCTGGTAGTACATGTCCAGTTCTACCGGAACTAGGTCACGCAGAGTGCCGGGCCGCTTCAGTTCCACCACCAGGGAGATCTCCGCGTCTGGCTGAATTCGCAGCTTCAGCCGGTTCGGCTCCGGACGCCGGGTCGAACCCCGGAACAGAGCGAGCGGCGCACCCTTGAACTGAATGTTGACCTCGGTCACCTGACGCGGCAGCCGTTTCCCGGCACGGATATAGAAGGGCACCCCTGCCCAGCGCCAGGACTCGATCTCCATCCGCGCCGCCATGAAGGTATCGGTGTTAGAATCGTGTGGCACACTTTGCTCGCCGCGATAGCCCGGAACCGGGTTCCCATCCGGGTCCTTCCCCGGCCCGTACTGCCCGCGTACCGCATAATGGGACGAGAGGGGGCGCATCGCCTCCAGCACCTTGCTTTTCTCCTCGCGGATCGCTTTGGCGGCAAAGGAGTTCGGCGGCTCCATCGCCACCAGAGCGAGCACCTGAAGCGCGTGCGACTGGACCATATCCCGCGTCTCGCCCATCGCATCGAAGTAGCCGCCTCTTCGCTCGACTCCCAGCGTTTCGGCGACTGTGATCTGGACCTGCTCGATATATCCCCGGTTCCAGAGCGGCTCGAACAGCGAGTTCGCGAAGCGCAGGATCGAGACGTCCTGCACAGCATCTTTGCCGAGATAGTGGTCAATGCGGAACACCTGCTCCTCTGTGACCACTTTATGAAACAGGTCCGTAAGACGACGGGCCGAGTCGCGGTCAATTCCGAAAGGCTTTTCGGCGATGATCCGGGTCCAGGGTGTCTGCACCGCGGACTGCGTCGTCAGGGAGGCAGCGGAAAGCTGATTCAGAATGTCGGGCACCAAGGAGGGTGGAGTCGCCATGTAGTACAGGCGGTTTCCCAGGGTTTCCCGCTCTTTCTCGACCCGATCCATCTCCGCTTTCAGCCGCTGGTACCCCTCGCCATCGGTGAAGTTCGCGGGCACGAACGAGGTCGCAGCGATGAAATCATCGAGGCTGCAGGAGAGGCGCTCCTTATCCGGCACGAATTCGGTCAGGGCGGCGCGGACAAAGTCCCCGTATTCCGGGTGCTTTTGATCGGGCAGCGCAAAGCCGATAACCGCGAACTTTTCGGGTTGCAGGTTCTCGCAGAAGAGACGAAAGAGAGCCGGAAGCAGTTTGCGGCGCGCAAGGTCACCGGTCGCGCCAAACAGAATAAACGCGCAGGGTTGGGACGGGGAATTGTGGGCCATAGAAATTACCGTGGATATTCTACCCGAAAGCGTTCTTTTGCCCGGCAGTCAAATTCGTTTCCGGTCGCACGATCCGCGAAGTCCTCGGATCGTGGCTTTATTCTTTTCCCTATTTCGGGTACCTTAAAAGCACCTCGGAATGGGAAAGCGATATGAACCAAAAACTCGACGCTCTTGACACCCGGCAAGCTGCCTCCCCACTCGAAACGCTGTCTGTTGGCGCAGCGGCTCCCGACTTCCAGCTGAACCGGGGGTCGGACACGCGGCAGACGCTCCATGAACTGCGTGGGCAGCCGGTTATCGTGGCGTTCTCTTCCACGGATTGGAACCCGGCCCATGCGGAGCAGATGGCGCACCTGTACAACGCGCTTATCGGGGCAATGCCCGGCTTCAGCGGAGAACGCCTGACCGAGATTCGGCAAAAGAGCGACGAATACGCGCTGGGATTCGCGGGCGAAGAAGCGGTGAATATCCCGGTGCTTCACGATCTGGATCTGAATGGTCCGGAGGCGAAGCTATTCGGGGTGCATGGCAAACGCGCCGTCTTTGTGCTGGACGCGCAGGGAGTGGTGCGCTGGAGACATGTTTCCGCCGAGGGAGCATCGCCCCGAGTAGACGACATCGTTTCCGCCCTGCAGGCGATGCAGACGGGAACCGAGGCGGAAGGATCGCCCGGAAGCTCCCTGCCCCCCCGGTGGCAGGCGACGAGGCGCGACTTTATCGCCGCCGCGCTTGCCGGAGCGATTGCCCTCGCGGCGGCTCCCTTAAACCCTGCTGAGGCCCAGGAGGCAGCGCAGAAGTCTCTTTCCTCTCCCGGGGCGACTATCCCGGTCCTTCTGAACGTCAACGGCGGCACCCACAAGCTGAACCTGGATTCAAGAGTGGCGCTTCTGGATGCCCTGCGCGAGCATATTGGTCTGACCGGCTCAAAAAAGGGATGTGACCATGGGCAATGCGGAGCCTGTACCGTTCATATTGATGGGAAACCGGCCTTGTCGTGCCTCGCGCTCGCTGCTCAGCAGGAGGGTTCCAAGATCGTCACCATCGAAGGGCTAGCCAATGGGGAGGTACTTCACCCCGTACAGCAGGCGTTTTTGGATTATGACGGCTATCAGTGCGGCTACTGCACGCCAGGGCAGATCCTGTCGGCGGTGGCGTTGATTCGCGAAGGGCGCGTCGGCAGCGACGGGGAGATACGCGAGGGAATGAGCGGTAACCTGTGCCGCTGCGCCGCCTATCCGCACATTCTCGCCGCGGTGAAAGCGGCCCGCGACAGCGCAAAGCGCGTTTGAAAGGGATCCACCAGAAATGCACCCATTTCGCTATGACCGCGCCCTGACCGTGCAGGAGGCGCTCCAGAGCATCAGAAACGGCAAGAACACAGCATTTCTTGCCGGTGGGACCAGCCAGATTGACCTGATGAAGGAGGATGTTCACCGCCCGGATGCGCTGGTGGACATCAAGCGGGTTCCGCTGGCGGGAATCCTGCTACTGCCGGACGGCGTGCTCCGGCTTGGTGCGAACGCCTCCAACAACGACGTCGCTTACCATCCGCTGGTGCAAAAGCAGTACCCCGGTCTCGCGGAGGCGATTCTTGCCGGAGCGTCGCCGCAGATCCGCAACATGGCAAGTATGGGGGGGAATCTGCTTCAGCGGACCCGCTGCCCATATTTCCGGGACACGGCGATGGCCTGCAATAAACGCGAACCGGGGACCGGCTGCTCCGCTCTGGAGGGGATCAACCGGGTTCATGCGGTTCTTGGTGCAAGCGAGAAGTGCATCGCCACTCACCCATCCGATATGTGCGTCGCGCTTGCCGTGTTGGATGCCCTGGTGCAGGTACAGAAGCCGGGCGGTGGGCGGCGCACGATCCGCTTCCGGGATTTCCACCGGCTTCCCGGCAACGAGCCGCAGAAAGACTCAGCGCTCGAACCCGGTGAGCTGATTACCTCCGTGGATCTGCCTGCCTTTGCCGGACGCTCGCACTATCTCAAAGTACGCGAGCGGGCATCGTATGCGTTCGCGCTGGTTTCCGTCGCTGTCGCGCTGGAGATGGAGGGCGACACTATCAAGACGGCACGCGTCGCCCTCGGAAGTGTGGCGCACAAGCCGTGGCTCGTGGAAGACGCGGGCAAGCGGCTGCAGGGCAAAAAGCCGGATGTGGCCCTATTTCGCGCCGTCGCGGACGACGCCTTCAAAGACGCGAAGCCGCTGGAGCACAACGGATACAAGATTCCGCTCGGTAAGAACACGCTGGTCCGCGCGCTGATGGAAACGAGCGGACTGATGCCGCTCCAGGGACCGGCGGGAACCGCCTTCGCGTCCAGCGCGGGTGGCGTCGCGGGCGATGAGGCGGTGGCTTGACTGCGGAGGGCGGCGTCCCGGCGGCAGAGCCTTGGGATCACCCGCAGTGGGGACGATTCACGTTCAACGGTTATGCGTGGGTAGGTACGGTGCCCGCACCGGGGTTTGATGCGTTCGTCTTTGAGAACGGATACGATCCCCCCACGCCGCCCACGGGGAACTACGAGCTGATGTTCTCTGCCGAGGATGGATCCGATGTGCCGTCCGCCGCTGCTGTCGCGGTGGCGGCGGCGGTGCTGACCCATCACGCGGAACTGGCTTCGCGGGTTACGGCGGCTCTGTGGGACGATTTCAACGGGCGCGGACCCGATTCGGGCATGTGGTGGCACGATGCTCTGGATGAGGTCTCCGAGGGGATCGAACCTGCTCCTCAAGGTCCCGACGATCTTCTGGGGCGGATGCGGCTGCGCCGAATCGTCCTCTGGAAAACCGCATATCGGT
>JACMJB010000306.1 GCA_014380815.1 Armatimonadota bacterium | reverse complement strand
TATTCGCCTGGATCGGTCTTCCGCGCCCAGACGGACCCGAAGAACCCTCTGTGCTGGGGCTTGCCGCGTGAGATCAATGTCTTTTTCGACAGCGGTCACCCGCACATGGCGCTTCCACTACTCTTCAACGCTCTGTACCCGCTGCCGACCGCGGTGCGATAGACTCGGCGACCCTCAGATTCAGAGGGGCCGTGGTGACACCGCGCTCCTTATCCCATACGTAAAGGGTCATCGGAACCGCTGTGCCAGGCTTCGCCTTTGCATCTATGAGCAGCGTGAAGCCGCCGGACAGGGGCGCTTTTCGGTACTCGCTGGCAACGCTGACCTCGGCACCCTCGCTGACCAGGATCGCGGAAGCCCAGTCGCCGGTGATCGCGGGCGGGGTCCAGCTAACCGTCGCTCCGGGAACCGGGGGGCGGTCGGTCGTGCCGCTCCCCGCCGCGATGGTTGCCGACCCGGAGCGGGGCAGCGGCAGTCCGCCCACCGCCTCGATAAAATACAGAACTGGCCCCCGGACGTTTCGCATGTACTCCGACTCGATCTCGCGCGGCGGTGCATAGCGCGCGCGGATGCCGGATCGCGCCTCTTTCGGCGGCGCGAACTCCAGGTTGAGTGCGTAAACACCCTGTGTGTAATAGACCCAGTTATAGGTCGTGCCGGAATTGCCGCCGCGGGCGCCGGGCGGCGGCTCAGCGTCACGTCGCAGCTCGGTGGTCGGATAGGGCTGTTTCTGCCGTGCGCGCATGCCGTCCAGCAAAGCACGGTAACGGTCATGCTCCGGCCCGATCAGGTAGGTGGGAGCGAACAGGGCGCGCAGCGGGCTGTGGATGTCCAGGAACCCGTGCAGATGACCCCGCCGCGACTGGATGAACTGTGCCAGCGCCTGGTCCTCCGGCTCGCTGAGCGGCGCGATCCCCTCATAGATATCGCCTTTTCCGTCCTGGGTGGAGGCGTTCCATCCGGGGTCTACCTGCCGGTTGCCGCCCCACCGGACCCCCCAATTACGGTTCAGGTCCACGCCGACCGTTTTGCCGTCGGAGTTGGGGTGACGGTTTTTGCGCCAGTCTGCCCCGCGCGCCTTGCCATCACCGTGCTGCATGTCGTAGACTTTGCCGTCTACATTAAGGACCGGCACGATCCAGATCACCCGCTCGCGCAGCAGCTTTGTCAGCGCGGCATCTTTGCGGTAGCTCGTCAGCAGATCGTCCACCAGGGCGGCGACCCCGATCTGCGGCTGCTGTTCGCGGGGATGGATGCCCGACAGCAGCAGCACCTCCGGGGCATCTCCCGGCGCAGCGGAGAGCCGAAGAAGCGGGATGTCACGCCCCTCGAACGTCTTGCCCAGCGACGAGACCTGGATAGTCTGAGGATAGAGACGTACCCAATCCGCGATCTTGACCTGCATCTCCTGATAGGTCAGGTACGGCCCGTAGTCCCCGTTTGCGACATCGGAGGTACGGGGCGCGAGGATCTTGGGGACGAGCGGGTTCGTCGTCGGTGCATCGCTTGCTGGATTTTGAACGGCGGCGAAAACGGGTCTTATCGCGACGCTTCCCGCCAGATGCGCGGTGGCGGCGAAAAAAGCAGCGTTGGTCCATCGTCTGCGGCTCAGTCGGTTCTGCACGGCGGGTGCCCTCTCTCGTTCTGTCTCCCAGTTCAGCTTGCAGGCTTTTGCGGGGGTGGTGGCTGGATTCGGTCGAAGGCGCGTCGGACCGGGAGGCGATCCCGTTCTTGCCCGCTCTGGTATACGGCATAAAGGCGCTTCAGCGCCCGGATGTCTTTCAGCGGGTCGGTATCCACAAGCAGAAAGTCAGCGCGGGCACCCAGAACCAGCGTACCGACTTCGCCGGTTCGGCGCAGAACGGCAGCGGCGCGCCCGGTGGCGGCAAGCAGCGCAGACCGGCACGACAGCCCCGCCTGCACCAGCATCTCCAGTTCGTGGATCAAGCCCGCGCCCGGCAAGACCCAGGGCGCGGGCGCATCGGTCCCGGCGACGACTGGAACGCCTGCCGCCTCCAGTCGCCCGACCATCCGCCGGAACTGAGCATTCGCCCGCTGTGCGGTCTGGTAATCGCCGGGTGTCCAGCCCAGGGGTTGCAGAAAGCTCCAATAGGCATCTTTCCAGTGGACCCGCCAGCCACGGGGGATGTCCGCCCAGCCCCCGTAAACCGCATCCGCGTGACGCTCGCCTCGGTACGGCATCTCGGAAACAGAAAGCGTGGGCGTGATCGCGACACGGTGCCGCGCCAGGGTCTCGATCAGGCGACGGGCGGCGGGAGAGTCCAGGTCAGCCGTCGCCACTCCCGCAAAGGCGCGGCGCGTTCCGGTCGTTCGCCGCGCTGCTTCTCGGCTGAGCTGGGCGGAGAAGAGCGTGAAAACGTGCTCCAGATTGTCAATGCCCAGCTGCGCCGCCACGCCGGGCGTCAGGTCGTGAAGATGCCCGGTGACCGGCAGGCCGCGGCGGTGCGCCTCCTCAATCACGGCACGGGCAACCGCCGCGCGGGCGCTGACGTACAGCTTGACACCGTCCACCCCTTGCCCATCCTGCATCTCCGCGATCCGCGCGGGGACCTCTCCTGCCCCCTTGACGGCGACCGCGCCAGACCACGACGGTTTGCCCTCATCCAGGTTGCGGCCCATCCAGAACAAGCGCGGCATTGGTTCTCCCTTCGCGGCTCGCGCCCGCAGCTTCTGGAGGGTGACCAAACGTGACCCCACATCCCGCACTGCCGTGACGCCGAAAAGCGGGAACGCCCCCGGTGTCAGCACCTCATCCAGGTGGACATGCAGGTCAATCAGGCCGGGAACAAGCCACTTACCGCGCGCATCCACGGTGCGCACCCTCTCCGGCACGGCGACGCGCCCACGAGGTCCCGCCGCGATCACGCGCCCCGCGCGCACGACTAGGACCGCATCGGCGAGGGGCGCTGCGCCGGTGCCGTCAAAGAGCGTCGCCCCGACAACTGCGAGAAGCGAAGGGTCCTGAGTCTGCATAGGGGTTTCTATCGGTCCGGGGAAACGGGCGGCCTTACGCCCTCCGGAAAGCCATGACCTCTGGGATCATGGCGCGGGCGTCGGAACCGGCGCGGTGAGCGGTGCGAAGCGGTTCCCATACCATCGCAGGACCTCGACCGCGTCCGCCGCGGCTGCAAGCGGGTCGCCGGTCAGTTCTTCGGGAGACGCCGCGCCGCGATCCGCACGCAAGGTCGCGATCTCCGCCTGTGTCATTCCGCATTGTTTCGCGGTCTGGATCTCTTCCGCCGTGAAGCCGGTGTCACGGATACGGGCCAGATACTTTCGCGCCGCTTCGGGTGTCACACGGGGCAGGGTCGCGCCCTCGCGCCGCAGCAGATTCACCAGCGCCTCCAGTCGGTCCGCCGTGATCAGCATCGCTTTGCCGGATTCTGCCTTGAGCGTCAGGATCTCCTGCGCCTGCAGATCGGTCCACTCTTTGTCGCGGGCCTGGAGCGCGCCGCCCTGCCGATCCTGCGCGACCGTCGCCGCCCGCAGTTTGGCGTTCATATCGAGCGAAGACGCTTCGAAGGCGTTGAGTGCCGCGGCGCGGGCCGCGCTCACCCTGTTCCCCGCCTTCAGCGGCGTGAAGGACAGCTTCTCAACGGACGTCATGGTTTTATAGTCTGGGCGCGGCGGGTCCCCCTCCAGCGCCCGCGCTATCTGGAATCCATGAGTCAGATTGAAATCCAGAATCTTATCAAAGGCGAAAGCGGGGACAAATCCCGGCCCGCGCACCAGTAAGCCGATGCCAAATCGGCCCCACTTCATCTTGCTGATGGTATCCCGCGTCTTCTGCTCGTCCGGGCTGGGTCCGGAGCCTGGTTTCGCGCTGGACTGACCCAAACGCTGTCCGCCGCCCGGTGGAACCGCCAGTCCATCACTGGGGTCGAACCCCTTGTAGGGCTGAAGCGGACGGGACGATCCGGACCGCGCCGCCTTCGTGAAGGCACCGGTCCGGCTGGCTACCTGGGTCGCCAGGGGGCGGTCCGAATCCGTGAAGACGACTCGGAGGATCTGACCGCGGTTGTCCTTTTCAAGGCGGAACGGCTGAGCGGGCACATAAACCTGGATTCTGGTCAGGCTGTAAGAGCTGGCGAAGTGGCGGATGAAGTAGTTGTCCGGATGGTAGGACCAGCGACCGCGCCGCACCTCCCTCCCTCCTGGTTCCGCCGGGGCGACACCCGCCAGGACGGCGATCCGCTCCAGTTCTTCGTAGGGGGCCGCGGTTGTCGCGGTCAGTTTCTGCCGAAGCTGATTCTCCGCCTCCAGCACCTGCTTCACCGGGCCGGGCAGATTGGCAAAAAACTTCGCCTGCATCTGCGGCGTCAGAACGTCCATGACGTTGCGTTCCAGATCCAGAAGCTCTCTCGCGGTGAGCAGCACCGCCGCTGTCTTCTGGTAATTGTTCGGCATGGCGGAGACTTTGGTACGGGCGATGATGGCCCAGAGCAGCACCTGGACATCGCGCTGCGGGATCTCAGGATGCGCGGCGGAGTTCTGGAGGATATGCCGGACGATCAACGATTTTGGCCCTTTCAGGGGCGCATAAGAGTGACCGGTCCCGATGCTGGGGGCGCGGGTGCCCGCCCGCAGGCAATAGCTGCGGACCTCCATCTCCCAAACACCAGGCATCAGCAGATAGTTACCGTCCAGCCCGCGCGGCAGTTCGCGCATCGAGGCAGCGGTCTGCGGGTCGAAGCGATCCAGCGACGGCACCTCGGTGACCGCATCTTCTAGACTGGTGGTAACCGGCGGCTTTTCCTGCAGCGCTTGATCCAGAGAGGGCAGTTTTACCTTCGGAAGCTTGAGACCGGGAAACTGTGCAAAGGCGGTGGTAGCGGGGAGCAAGGTCAGTAACAGGGCAGCGGCGGCGGGAATCAGGGCGATGCTTTTCATGGGCGTTTGATTAGTCTCCGGCGAAATTCAAGAGGGGTGGACTGAGGGAACAGGGGGGACAACGGCATCAGCTTCGATCTCCACCAGCATCTCCGGGTGAGCGAGGGCACGTACCTCTACCAGGGTCGCAGCAGGACGAACCCGCGCGAAGACCGCCCGGTGGGCCTCGCCGACCGCCGCGCCGTCGCGCGC
This sequence comes from Armatimonadota bacterium, assembly GCA_014380815.1. Taxonomy (GTDB): domain Bacteria; phylum Armatimonadota; class Armatimonadia; order Armatimonadales; family Armatimonadaceae; genus JACMJB01. Next base: position 25,967 of record JACMJB010000306.1, on the reverse strand, counting down.
GATATTCACCACGTACATCCGGGTGCGCACGACATCGCGCAGGCTGGCTCCCACCTCCGTCAGCGCGGCTTCGATAGTCCGGAGCGTCTGCACCGCCTGGGCGTGGGCGTCGTCCGCCCCAACCAGCACGCCGCCTGGTCCCATCGCCGTGGTGCCCGCTACAAAGACCTGGTTGCCGACTCGGACCGCGCGCGAGTAGCCGAACCGGTCTTCGTAGGGTCCGCCGCTGCTGATATTCTGACGGTCCGGTTCTCGGTCCCGGTCCCGGTCGTGCTGCGTCAGATCTTCCACTGACCGTTCTCGTGGATGGTTTCGCCGTCGGCAGTGATGCTCCCGCCGTCGCGCAGGTCGCAGACCATATCCCAGTGCAGCGCGGACTCGTTGACACCGCCGGTTTCCGGGATGCTGCTGCCCAGGGCCAGATGGCACGTTCCCCCGATCTTCTCGTCGAAGAGGATGTTCTTGGTGAACGTCGGCACAGAGTAGTTCGTCCCGATGGCGAATTCCCCCAGGCGTCGCGCGCCGTCGTCCATGTCCAGCAGTTCGCTGAGCATCTCCCTGCCCCGCTGGGCCTCCCATCGGACAACAACGCCATTCTCGAACCAGAGGCGCACGTCCTCGGCTTCACGCCCGCCGAAAACGGTGGGAAAGGTATAACGGATGTGCCCGTTGACGCTCTCCTCCAGCGGTCCGGTGAACACTTCGCCGTCGGGAAAGTTGCGCAGACCATCGGCGCTTACCCAGTGGCGATCCTTGGTACGAAACCGGATATCGGTATCCTCCGCGACCACCCGTATCTCATCGTGCTGCCCCAGGCGTTCCGCCCACCGTTTCTGACGCTCCGAAACGGAGCGCCACTCCTGCACCGGATCGGGGGTGTCCAGCAGCATCGCGTGGTAAACAAACCGCTCATAATCCGCCAGCGACATCCGGGCGTCCTGGGCGAGGGCGTTGGTCGGGAGCAGGGTCGCACACCAGCGTATCTCCGGGTCCTCGCCGCTCGACCGCTCCATCCAGCGCTGCGAGATCGGGCGCCGTGCCTTCTGGACCCGCGCCAGGCGCGCGGGGTCCACGCCCGCGTACTGCTGCGTGTTGGCATCGGCGATAATCACGAGGTCAGCGGTCATCTGCTCCACTTTGAACCGGTCAATCGGGGAGACCCAGTCCAGGGACGCCTCCGGGGCCTCCTTGGCAAAGATCTCTCCGAGCGTCGGCTGCGAAATGTCCACGAACGGGAACGCGCCGCGCCGCACCGCGAGCCGGTACACCTCGCGGATCAGCGGCTCGGCGGTGATCTCACCTCGGATTCGGAAAAGGTCCCCCTCACGAATCTGCAGGGAGTAGTCCACCAACACCTGGGCCAATTTTTCGATTCGTAGGTCCGCCACTTCCACTTCTCCTTGCGCTGCTAAACCGGGGCCAGCTTCACGATTCGTCCACCGGGCGCGATCCATTCCACCACGTAGATGCTGCCGTCTGCGCCCGTTCCGACCCCGTGCGGACTGTTGAACTGACCTTTCAGGATCTGATCGGCGGGCAGATTGGGCCATCCGCCTCGTTCCCCGCCGGGCCAGCCCTTCGCCCCCGCTTCGGAGATCGGTCGGTTCTCGCCGAGGTAGCCGACAAGGTGGTCCGCGCCATCCAGAACCGCCAGCCGTCCAAACAGTTCCGGGATGTACAGGAACTCCCCATGGACCGCGAAGTCGCAGGGATGGATGAGAAACTCCGCCCCGAAGGCCCGCTTGAAGGTCCCAGACCCATCATAGACCTGGATGCGCCGATTGGCCCGATCCGTGATGTATAGCTCTGGTTCTTTGCCACCGCGCGTGTCAAAAAAGATCGAGTGTGGACAGCTAAACTTTCCCGCCGCGCCCTCGGTCCCATCCAGGCTGGAAAGATAGCTGCCGCTCTTGTCGTGGCGATGCACCAGACTGGACCCGTAGCCGTCCGCCACCCAGATATCGCCATTCGCGGGGTTTTCTTCCGCCCAGGTAGGGGAGTACTTGCCACCACCCGCATAGATCGGCAGGTCGGGCTTCTCGATGGTCTGCACCGTCTCCCCCCGGAGCGTCACCTTCGCCACTCTGCCGCTCACCTCATCGGTCAGCCACAGATACTCGGTACCGTCTGTGGCCTCTACAAGCCGCAGCCCGTGCGCTCTGGGGTACTCGTCACCGAAGGTTCGGATCAGCCCGCCCTGACTGTCGAACACCAGAACGGCGGGTGTGGACTGGTGAAACACGTAGACCTCGCCGGTCTTCGACTCGGCGACCCCGTGCGTGCGTCCATTTTCGCGGCTCGGCGGCGTGTCCGGGGTACTGGCCCACGGTTCTATCCACTCGTAATGGTGAGTTCCATCGCTGATAATCACGGTCACACGTCCTGTCCAGGGTCCGAGGGATCCATTTGAGTTATTTCCGTTTGAGGTAGTGCGCTTCCTGCTGTGCCAGGTGCGGAATAATTCACAGTGCGTGCGGTCAGCGCGGCGGAAATCGCCTCCAGCGCGGCCTCGGTCCACGGGGCCTCGCGGTTTTTCTGGACCGAGAGCAGAATCCGTCGCTCCCGGTTCAGCAGCGTCACCTCCAGCATTCCGGTTTCTTTGCCGCGCTTGTAATGCCAGTGGATACTGCCCGCCTGGTCCGCAAGCGTCCCACGAGTCGCCACACGCAGCCCCTCCGCCTCGCAGGCGACCTCGACCGCCCGCGCCGCATCGGCAAGCGGGAAGGTGCGCGGCAGAATAATCTCGTCGTAGGTCATCGGGTGTCACGGCTTGGTTTCCGCGCGGCGACGGGGGATTCCTGCCCGCCGGGAGTCCGCACGGGACATCGCGTATAATGGAAGCGTCGCGTAAAGCGCGGCGTTCCCGCAATTTCGCACTCCCGTTTCCGGAGCCAAGACCATGAGCTATTCCCCCGCCTACATCCCCCCACCCCCCGCGCCGGCCAGGCGCGGTCGGTCGCCCTGGTTCTTTGTCGGCATGGGCTGTCTGGCCCTGGTCCTGCTGACCTTCGGCCTGGTGGGTTATGGGGTTTATCGGGGAGTCTCTGCCTACAATCAGCCGGTCACCAACGAAGAGGTGGTGCGCTCACTTGGCGGCATCCCGCTGTACCCGAACGCAAAACTCGATCTGGAGACCACCAAAGCAACCCGCGCCGCTTCGGGCCTGACCAGCATGATGATGGGTAAGCAGACCTTCGCGGCGGCGGCATTTCGAGTGTCTGTGACCCCAGAGGTTGCGGTCAAATGGTACGACGCCGAGCTGACCCGGCTCGGTTATGTGGCGACCCGTGCGCGGCAGTCCTCCGTCGGGCAAAAGATGGAAAACCAGACCATGCACCAGTACTTCAACGACAAGCAGAAAGAGATCGTCATGGTGCAGGCCGGGATAGCGCCGGACGACGGTCGCGACGGTCGCGCCGACTCCAAAGACGCCACCATGCTGATCGTGATGCGCCTGACCGGGCTTCCCAAGCCATCTGAACTGGAACCGGTGACACCCGGCAAGTAGAAGAAGGCCAGGAGCGGGCCGCAATAAAACAGGGCGCTGAAAAACAGTGCCCTTCCCGCTCCTGCCCTCAGCGCCTCTTTGACCTGATGTCTTTATTTCGCACCCGCGCCGCCTGGTGCTATCCCGCGCGAACCAGACTTTCGAGTGCGGTGACATACAATTCGAAGGCGCGGCGGCCCGCAAGCGTGGGGGTATACGTGGTGCGTGGTTTCTTGCCCACGAACTCCTTGTGGACGATGATGTAGCCGTGGTCCTCCAGCACTGTCAGGTGCGTGGACAGGTTGCCATCAGAGACACCCAGTGCGCCCTTCAGAAAGTTGAAGTCCGCCTCGCCAGATGCCATCAGGCTCGACATGACGCCAAGCCGCACCTTCTGGTGGATCACATCGTCCAGCGCGTCTAGTTTTCGTACCGTAGCCATCGTCTTTACCGTCTGTTCACCGTCTGCTTCACCGTCGTCACCAGCCGTATTTGTAGCCCATCCAGAGGCCGTACAAGATGTGGAAGCCGCCAAACGTCACCGCCATCATGGCGCGCGGGCCGATCCACCAGCCCTGGGGGATCAGTAGGGTCAGCGCGCCCGCCAGCAGAAACGCCCAGCCCAGCCAGGAAACCTCGCGCACCGAGAACATGCCCACTGATAGCAGAGAGACCGCGTAGCAGAGCATCCACGCCCCGTAGATGTAGGTTCCCAGCAGTTCGGGGAAGCGGACATAGAAAAGCGAAAACGCCAGCGCGGCAAAAAGGCCGGGCGCGGCGGCCCGGGTCAGGTGCTTGCCGAGCGGCGAAAAGGCGGTTTTGCCGACGCGAGCCGCGCGACGCTTGGTCAGCAGGATATCGGTCGCCAGCGACAGCAGGAAGACCGCCCCCCAGACACCCAGAAACAAAAACTTCCATGCCTCAGTGACGGTGGCGACGCTTTTCACGACGTTCTGGGTGAGCAGGCAGCCCGCCAGGGCGAGCAGTCCGACCACCACTCCCGATAGCCCCGACAGCGTCGAGTGCCTGGTGGAGCGCTCCATCGCCTGCCGGATTACGCGAAGATGCTCTTCCGCCTCCCCCGCCGAGGTAACAATACGGAAAACGGGTTTTGCCTGATTGGAATACATACGCGCGCCGGGTTCTCCGCTTTCCGCTCTTTTCTCTTCGCCACTGCAGAGTATCGCACTTGTCTTTGTCTCGCAAAGTGCTTGATGGCAGGATAGCATGAAGTTAGGTCCGCGTCCCGCGCGGACCGCTGCAGCGGCTATGTCAATCAGAAATATGCCTTCCTCTTTCGCACCATCGGTTTTGTCCGGGGCGGAAATCATCCGTGGTCCTTTGTTAAATCCTAAACAAGATGGCGGCGCGGACTTCTGGCCGGATGGGGCGATCTGGGGCGGGCCGGATGGGCGCATTGTCTTTGTCGGGGCATGGCAGGATCTTCCGCCGCCGACCGAAAACGCGCCGTTGCCCCCTGTTCGCCAGGCCGACGGAATGCTGATGCCTGCGCTTCTCGACTGCCACACGCACCTTCCCCAGTTCCCGATTCGCGGGCGCTTCACCGAGGGCATTGACGGCGACCCGCCGGAGGGACGACTGCTCGCGGGACTGAACCGCAACGTGTTCCCCGCCGAACACCTTGCCGCGGACCCCGACTACGCTGCCGCAGTGATTCGAGAGTTTGCGGCAGACACTTTGCAGCAGGGTGTTCTTGGCGGCTCGACGTTTATGACGGTTCATGTCAGTGCTGCGCGCCGCGCTCTGGAGCGACTGCACCCCGCCTGGTTCGTCGGCCTGGTACTGATGAACCAGAACTGCCCCCCGTATCTCCGCACGAACGAGGACCGGCTGGAGGAAGAGATCGCCGCACTTGCCGCCGACTATGGGGACCGACTCATTCTCTCCGACCGATTCGCCGTCGCGGTGGATACGCCGCTCCGCGTTCGTGCCGCCGCCCTCGCGGGCCGCTTCGGTCTCCGGATGCAGACCCATCTGAATGAGCAGCGGCGCGAGAAAGCATTTGTGGAGCAGGAACTCTACCCCGACTGCGAGAGCTACGCCGACGTTTACCGCCGTGATGGACTTCTCGATCACGCCCCAATCCTGGCGCACTGCCTCCAGATGACCCCGCAGGAGTGGGAAATCGTCGCCGCGGCACCGCGCGCCGCCCTTGCCCACTGCCCGACCTCGAATACGCTGCTTGGCTCCGGCACTCTGTCCCTTGCCGATGTCCGGGACCGCCAGATTCCCTACGCACTTTGCACCGATGTCGGCGCCTCACCGACCACCTCGCTGCTTGCGGAGATGGCCCAGTTTCTCAGCGTTCACGCCGCCGCGGGCGACGAAGCGCGACGGATCGCCACACCTGCCGAGGCACTGTTTCGTGTCACAGTCGCCCCGGCACGCATTCTGGGATTGGAGTCGCAATTTGGAGCGCTCGCTGTGGGTAAGCCCTGCACGTTTCTGGAGGTGGATATAGCCGACAGGGCCTACGCGGATGCCGAGTCCGCAATCCGGGATGGCCTTCTCGGTCTTTCCCAGGCTGACCTGGACCGCGCCGCCGCCTCGCCCGCACTTCGGTCGCTTTCCCGCGAGGGTCTGCGCTGGGGGCCGGAGATGCGCCTGGTCACACAGGAGGTCCACCAGACCGCACATCGCCTGGAAAATAAGGTGGTTCGCGTCACGCAGGCGGGAAAGATGGTCTGGAAACGCGGCTGAAAAAAGGGCAAAATCTGTTCGCCAAAAACTCTTGACAACATTCTTTGACAAGCGTTTCAACTGTAAGATATACTCACGGGGGCTAAGGGAACGCGGTTAAGAGACCGGTACCCCGGTCAGCAGGCAGCCTCGCTGGGAGCATTTCCACCCCCTTTTGGTCCGGAAGACGCCCCCTCCCACCCTGCCCGCAGCGATTTAATCAGGTCAGTTAGAGAAGCCACTCGCGCACGGTTCGCGCTGCCGCTGCAGCCAGCGAGGAGCCGGTAGGCCGGCGCGAGATACGGGAAACAGGAGCAGAGACGTTGAGTATGGAAGCGGAAAGTCGGGATCTACTGACGGTGGAGCAGGCGGCGAACTACCTTCAGCTTTCCCAGTCCAGCATCCGCTCCTACATTCGCCAGGGCAAGCTGAAGGCGTTTCGGATCGCCGGGAAGCGCAAAGTCCTGATCCCGCGTGATGAGCTTTTGAAACTGCTCGAGCCAGCGCGGGGCGACCTCTTCGAGGGCGGTGACGACGGCGCGGACGACGCCTCCAAAAACGGCGCGGCCCCACCCCCCCGGCGCTGAGTACCCCGCTGCCGCCTTCGAAATTGGGGAGCGCGGGAACCTTCCTCGCCGAAGTGCGGGAAGCCTGGCGCTACCGAGAGCTTCTGAACAATCTCGTAGACCGTGAGCTTCAGGTCCGCTACAAGAACTCCATTCTGGGAGTGATCTGGTCGCTTGCGAATCCCCTGGTTCGCGCCCTGATCTTGTGGCTGGTCTTTGACAAGATTCTGCCGCTCAAGGTCAGCAACTACTCGGCGTATGTGCTGGCATCCTTCTTCCCGTGGACCTATTTCCTGACCGGAATTCTGGATGCGGGAGAGTCGGTCAGCAGGCAGATGGCGCTGGTGAAAAAGGTCTACTTTCCGCGCGAACTGCTGCCTCTGGCGACCACTATCGCCAATCTGCGCCATTTTCTGCTTTCGCTCGGCGTGCTGGCACTGTATCTCATCGGGCTGTACGCCTTCGCTGCCCTCGACAATGACCCGCGAACGCCCTCCCTGCCACCTGCGACCATCTTCCTGCTGCCGGTTCTGGTTCTGATGCAGACGCTGCTCATCGGCGGCATTGCGCTGTATATCTCGGCCCTGAATGTCTTCTTCGAGGACGTTAAATTCCTGATGGCCGTGCTGCTGGACCTGCTTTTTTACGCCGTCCCGATCATCTATTTTCTGGAGCAGGTGCATTACACGACGGCTCTTTCGCCCGGCGTTCGCGGCATCGTCCACCACCTGTTCCTGCTGAATCCAATTACCGTGATCCTGGTTTCTTATCGCTCCTTTCTGCTTCCCGCCCAGCGCGCTCCGCTTGGTCCCGGCTCAGATGCCGAGATCTGGGTCAACCTGGGGGTCCCGTGGCCCTATTTCTGGCTCGCTTTCGCGGTCTGTATTTTCGTGTTTCTCAGCGGCTATGCCTTTTTCAACCGCCGAAAATGGCGTTTCGTGGAGCGTCAGTAGTGGTCTCAAGCAGCCCCCGTGCGAACGCCATCGAGGCCCGAAACCTGTTCAAGGAGTTCCGCATCGTCCGCCACGGCTACGCGGGCATCAAAGGACGGATAGGGGCGATCCTGCGGGGCATCAAGCCGCAGGAGGACATCGTTCGCGCCCTGGACGATGTCTCGCTCACGATCGCGGCGGGGGAAAGTGTCGCTCTGATCGGGCGCAACGGCTCCGGCAAATCCACGCTGCTGTCCCTGCTGGCCCATGTGATGCTGCCCGATCGGGGGGCGATCACCTTTCCGGCCAGTGCGGACCCGGCCCACCCCCGGATCGCGCCGCTGCTGGAGGTGGGGGCGGGCTTCCATCCAGACCTCACCGGCAACCAGAATATCCTCTTCAACGGCTCCATTCTTGGCCTGACCCGCACGCAGATGGAGGCGAGAATGGAGGCGATCCGGGCCTTCGCGGATTTCGAGGAAACGGCCTACTATGAGGCCCCGGTGCGCACCTACTCATCCGGCATGTTCGTGCGCCTCGGATTCGCGGTCGCCGTGCACACCGACCCGGAGATCATTCTGGTGGACGAAACCCTCGCGGTCGGTGATGAGTCCTTTCAGGAAAAGTGCTATGCCAAGATCGCCGAGTTCCAGCGCGAAGGGCGCACCATTATCTTTGTCTCGCATGACATGGACGCCGTCCGTCGGGTCGCGACGCGCGCGGTCTGGCTGGGAGAAAGCCGCATTCGCGCGGACGGCCCGGCCCCTTCGGTTATCCACGAGTATCACGCCGCCCTCGGCCTGCCGGACTGAGGCGTGGGGCAAATCCCCCCGCCGATTCAAGACAAATTTAACCCTGTGTTCCTCTATGAGCGCGGTTTCTGATGTAAAATCCCCCCAGAGAAAATCCAAAACAAAAGCAAGCGGCGACGGCGGCAGCGCAGCGACGACAACAAAATCGCGGCGGCCGGAAAGGCGGGCAGACGTGAACGAAGCAAGCGGCAGAGGAGCAGCGTCTGGGGTAACGCGGGGCAGGTCGGAAGCGCACGAACTCTGGGTCAGCGATGAACTGCCGGATGCGGTCCGTAAGGTCAAGATCACCCTGAAAAACCTGGGAGAGCTTACGGAGGTCGTGCCCGGCGAGGCGGCGGTCGGTGTGGCAAAATTCGGGATCTATCGCACCACGCTTCGCATCCGCTGGCGTTCCGAGAACGTATCCCTGTCCGGCGGAAAGATGCCGGACGAAACCGGAGCGGTGTCCCAGACCGCCGCGGGGGCTTCCACGTTTCTGGGGACCGTTCTTCTGGTGACGGCGGAATGCCCCGCGGCTCCCGACGCCGCGACGCGCTCCACGGCGGAGAAGAGCGCGATCGAGCGGTTTGAGGAGGCGTACCAGCACTTCGATACTCCCGGCTACCAGCCGGACCGCCTGGGCCTGCTGCCGATGACGGTGATCGGAGTGATCGTCTTTCTGGTGCTTGTCGGCTATGTCGTGCTGCGGACGCCGTTCATGCAGCGACTTCTGCCTAACCGTCCCCTCACGATTCAGGCCGCGCCCAGCGGGGACGACTCACCGCAACCGGACGTCCCAGCAGCCCCCTGATCCCTTGTCCCGGTGCCGCTATCGGTAGCCGCCGCCGAGAAATGTGTCCCGGAGGATCCGTTCTACCGCGTGGGTATCGGCGATGGCGAAGAAGCCATTTTCGCGGGTCCGACTGCGGTGCTGTCCGTTGTGGTAGGTGCTATACCGCTCGCGGCTGAATATCAGGTCGCCGACCCCCTGCGCGCTTTCGCGCCGCTCCATCTTTGCGATCTCGCCGGGGCCGTAGGAACGCACGGCGCGCCCGCCGCCCAGCGCGTTTGCCTCGACCGTGATCGCGCGCCGGTCCGTGATCGCGTAAACCGTGCGCTGGGCCCGCAGGTATGCCCAGAGGGGGGCGAGCAACAGGTTGATCCCAATCACCACAAAAATCAGCCCGAAGAGGGGAAACAGCAGAAATGGGGCGGCAAAGACCGCGCCGGGTCCGCTGGAGGTACCGGGGCCGTTGTCCGCGCTCCGCACGACACCCGAGAACAAAGCGGTAAAGCGGCCCGCCGTGGTGGTCCAAAACACCGCGAACAGCGTGAAGGGGATCCCAAACAGCAGGAGCGGGATTCCGGACGCCGCGCGTTTTGCGGGGTCGGGCGCGCCCACCCGGAGCACCCGTTCGCCGGGGTCAATTTCCGACCCGATCCGCTGCTGCAATGTCTCCAGACTCACCGTCATGGTGCCTGCCCCCCTGCTCCTTCAGCTCCTGCGAAAAGTGTACCCCAATTGGCGATCCGGTAAAAGAGGGTCTGGGGCGGTGTCATCGGTCCGAATTGGGATGCGGACCGGCAGGAAAGTGCGGGGGAAACTGGATTCGAAATGTCGTCCCCTCGCCGAGGACACTTTCCACCAGGATGCGCCCTTCATGGGCCTCCACGATGCTGTGGCAGATCGAAAGGCCCAAACCGGTCCCCTCCCCGAAATCGTTGGTGGTGAAGAACGGATCGAAGATACGGGGAAGGGTCTCCGGGGAAATCCCGCCGCCATTGTCGCGCACCATGACTTCGCACCAGTCGCGTCCCGTGGGGTCCACGAGGAGGGAGGTCCAGATGTCGAGATGGCGCTCCGCGGCGGGACGGTGCCTCAGGAGGGCCTGCTGGGCGTTGGTGAATAGGTGGAGTAGCGCCTGCTCGATCTGGGTCGCTTGAATCAGCACGGGCGGCAGGTCTGGAGAAAGCGCATGGGTTACGCGAATATCCGCCCGGCGCAACCGGCTCTGAACCAGATCCAGGCCGGACTGGACCACCTGATTCAGATCCCCCTGCTGGCGATCCGGTAAAGGATCAAGAGTTTCGGCGGGCTGCTGACGGGCAAAGTCCTGCAGGGAGCGGACGATTCGCGAAACCCGGTCCGTCATCTGCTGGACCGCCACGGCATCGGCTCGTACCAGCGGGTCGGCGTGAAGCTGCAGCAGCTGCGCCTGACCGGAAATCACCGCCAGGGGATTATTGATCTCGTGCGCGACCCCCGCCACCATCTCCCCAAGCGATGCCAGCTTCGCCGACTGGATCAACTGTGCCTGCATCCGCTTCCATTCGCTGATATCGAGCACCTGACTGATGAGATACCGCGGTTGATGCTGTTCGTCCCAAACGATGCTGGCACTGAGCGCCCCCCAGACATAGCTGCCGTTTTTGTGGCGGTACCGCTTTTCCATCCGGTAACAGGGCGTTTCTCGTGCCAGCGCGCGTCGCAGCAGTGCCTCGTTCAGATCCTGATCGTCTGGATGGCTGATTGCCGGAACGCTCATCCGGGCAAGTTCCGCCTGCGAGCGGCCCAGAAACTGCCCAAAGGCCTCGTTGGTCAGCAGGAATCCGCCGTTCATGTCCTCAATCGCCATGCCGACAGCCGCATCGTGGAACGTGCCCCGGAACCGCGCCTCGCTCTCGCGAAGCTTTGTTTCGGCTCGCTCGCGGGCGATCTCGCCGCCAAACCACTGTGCAAGAAGGCGCAGATACTCAACGTCCGCTCGGGAGCAGGAATCCGCGCGGCGTGACGTAGCACTGGTGAAACTCAGCGTGCCGAAGAGAGCGCCCCCGAGTAGGATTGGAACTCCGAAATAGGTTTCGATGCCATCGCCCGGCGCATTCTGGTCGCGCCGCACTGTCTGCGAGGCATCCGTGATCCAGAAAGGGGAGCGACGTGTGACCGCTTCCCGGCAGAACGCCCGGTCAGAATCCGAGGGGGCCAGGGAAGAAGGCGGGGCGAGGGGCCAGGAGTGAAGAACGCGATACACATCGGATTGGATACCAGTCAGATGCCCGCTCTCCAGGCCCAACTGTTCGCAGCCGATCCGAAGGAGGCGCTCTGCCTTTCGCTCGAATGAAAGATCAGACCGCGAAGCGACCTCATGCAGCTGCCGCAGACGCTCCTCACCGCGAGCCAGGGTATCCAGGGCTTGCTGTCGCTCGATCGCGATTCCTGCCAGGTGGGTTGCTGACTGCAGGAGTTCGATTTCGTTTGAACTCGGCCCCTGCGGGGTGCGATAATAAAAGGCAAACGTCCCCAGAACGCGGCCATCCGCGGCAAAGATCGGATGCGACCAGCAGGCACGAAGTCCGTGATGCAGGGCAGAGTCGCGAAACGCATCCCAGTTCGCATGGGAGGCGATATCTTCCACGACAAAAGGCGCGCGATAAAAGGCCGCCGCACCGCACGATCCAGCGTTCGGCCCCATCTTCGCGCCGTTGATCGTCTGGATATAGCGATGCGGCAGGCTGGGCGCGGCGCAGTGGATGAGGCGGTTTTCTCGGTCCAGCAGGAGCACGGAGCCAAGGACCTGAGGGCTGTGCTCTTCCAGTATCTGGATCAGGCTCTCCAGCACCAGCGGAAGCGCCCACCCCCTTGCGACCATCTCCAGGATTCGTGTCTGGCCCGCTTCGAAATCCAGAAGCGAGGGCATCCCCGTGACGGGGCGTAGGCTGCAGATCAGGAAGGGCGGGTCTTCGGGCCGGACGAGGTCCGGGATTACCGTTCGGGTCCGAGAACACACCCAGCGATAGGTCCCGTCCTGACAAAGACAGCGCCATTCAGTCGCGGCGGGAGGATCCGCGAGGTCGCCGGGAAGGACGGGAAGGCTGGCATGGAGACGCTCTCTGTCTTCGGGATGGCACAACCCGTGCTCGCCAAGATCCAGAACTGCTTCGCTGATGAGACCGATGAGCGGCAGCAACCGGGCGCTCGCGTAGCGGTATCGTCCGGACGGTTCCATGACGATCACGGGGTCTTCCGTAAGGCCCTCGACCATCTCTGCGATCTTGGCCAAACGCGAGACAAGGGCCGTCTCCTGCGTCACTGCGGCGGGAAAAAACACGGACACGGTTCGCCTCACTGAATCTGCAAGACTGCATCCTTGCAGCACTCGATTAAAGAGATTGTACCCTACAAACACAGCCCTAAACGAGGGTGTCGCCTGCCCGCTGTCGTCTTCAATTTCAGGTGCCCCCGCTTGCCGGGGAGGTAAACAAGGAGGCTGTGTCGAATAACGCGCCGTATGAATGCGGCACAACCTTCCTCATCCTCGGCCGATCCTTCGGCGTTGATCGCTTCGGACCCGGAGTTTTTGGCGCTTCTCGCCTGCCCGCTCTGCGCCGATCGCCCGCCGCTGCGGCTCGCGGACGACCGGCGTTCGTTTTCCTGTGACCGTTGCGGGCGGGTCTATCCGATCACGGATGGCTTCCCGGACCTGCGACCGACCGAGGCGGAGATCGCCCCGGCGGCGAGAGAGTCATAAAGGATGCAGATCACCCCTGCTGGAGTGCTGAAGATCGCCGTGATCCACGGGCCGAACCTGAATCTGCTCGGCCTGCGCGAGCCGGACTTCTATGGAACCGATAGTTATGACGAGACGAACCGCAAGATCCTCGATCATGGTCGAAAGATCGGCGTGGAGGTTCAGATCACCCAGAGCAACCACGAGGGCGCGATCATTGATGCGATTCATGAGGCCGTGAACTGGGCCGATGCTCTGGTGATTAACCCCGGTGCCTACACACACTACTCCCATGCCATCGCGGATGCCGTTCGCGGGGTCCGCCTGCCCTGCGTCGAGGTGCACATCAGCAACATCCACGCCCGTGAGGAGTTCCGCCATCAGTCCGTGATCGCCCCCGCCTGTGTCGGGCAGATCACGGGCTTCGGAACGGCGTCCTATCTGCTGGGCCTTGATGCCGCCCGCGCGATCGTGCTGCAGGGGAGAAACTAATCCAAATGACCGTTCCTGATTCTTCCAAGTCCCTTGAGGCTGCGATCCTCGCCCCGGTCGGTGAAGGCTTCCGCTTCGGGCAGCGAGTCCAAGGGCTGCGCGAGCAGATCGCGAGAACCGCACTGCCAGGCCTGGACAAAGTCGGCAATCAGACCTCTCCCGAACCGGTCGAGGCCCTTCTGGTCACGCACCTGGAAAACACGCACTACCTCACCGGCTTCACCGGATCGAACGCCCTGGTGGTCGTCTCCTCCGACCGGGCGGTTTTTGTGACCGATGGACGCTACGGGGTTCAATCCGCCGCCGAGGTGCCGGGTTTCGAGCGGGTCGTGCTCTCGCCCGGCACGGATATGGGCGAGGCGACCGCGGAGATCACCCGGCGGCTCGGCCTGAAAACCATCGGCTACGAAAAGGCGCACCTGACGGTCGCCGCCTTCGAGGCACTGAGGAAAAACTTTCCGGAAACCACGACCCTGGTCGGGAAGATAAACCTGGTGGAGACCCTTCGGCGCATCAAGGATGCCGACGAGATCATGGCGATGCGAGCGGCGGTCGTGGTCGCCGATGCCTGCTTCGAATTCATCCGCCTGACCGCCAGAGTGGGAATGACCGAGCGGGAGCTTGCCTGGCGGATGGAAGTCTTCATGCGACAGGCACAAGGGGCCGAAAGGCTGAGCTTCGACAGCATCGTCGGATCTGGGCCGAACAGCGCGCTGATTCATGGTCGCCCTACGGATCGTACCATCGGCGAGAGCGGCGGCCCGGAGTTTCTTCTCTGTGACTTCGGGGCGCAGCTTGGCGGCTACTGCTCGGACCTCACGCGCACCTTTGTGCTCGGCGGTCCGCCGACTGAGCCGATGCGGACCCTCTACGAGGCGGTCCGTGCTTCGCAGCAGCTTGCTTTGGATGCGATCAGACCGGGCGTGCTCGGGAAAGACGTGGATGCGGTCGCCCGCGAATCCCTGACCAGGGCTGGTTTCGGGGAGTCCTTCGCCCACGGGCTGGGGCACGGGCTGGGCCGCGTCGTTCACGATGGTCCCGCCCTTTCCCAGAAGTCCGATGTCGTGCTGGAAGCCGGCATGATCCTGACGGTCGAACCCGGCGCGTACCTCGAAGGCTTCGGCGGCGTCCGCATCGAGGACGATGTCCTGGTGACCGAATCCGGCTGCGAGGTTCTGACCAAGAGCGACAAAGAACTGCTCGTGATCTGATGACTGGGACTGGCGGCGAGACGGATGGGGATCGTGGAAATAAGGACGATTTGTTGAAAAGATTCACCAAGGAGCGCCGTTTTAGTCTCGCTATCCTATTTTAGCCCGATTCGCTGTCTAAATTTCGTAGACCATCATAGCACTCGTATCGCCAATGGGTATGCAGGACTGTTTCCGGCACAGCAGCTGCCGATCGTCCCAGCGAAGGAAGTGGTGATCGCGAACAGTTCGTCGGCAGTGAGAGCCAATGTGTGGCGGCTTGCAGGAGTACGCTGGGTGCATTCAAGCCAGTGGAAGGCGCCCGCATCGCAAGCTCAATCACCTCAGGAAGAGTGGCTGGAGGTTCCCAACCCACTTCCACGCGTTCGCTTGGTCACCCAGTCAGTTGTCAGCGCGTCCGTGGCCCGCGACCTGCGAGGCATTGATCCAGCCCGAACGGTGTTGCTGGAAGCTCCGGTCGGTCTGGAGCTTAAAAACGTCGGGAACCCGGTGATCCCGGGTCAGGCGCGCATTGTCTCAGAGCAGCCTGGACAGATCGAGATCGCCACCAATGCGCCAACCCGGCAACTGCTCGTTCTTTCGGAATCCTGGCATCCTGGCTGGACAACGAAGCAGGACGGAGATGCCTCCCGAGAAGTGCTACGTGCCTACGGTGACTACCAGGCCTGCCTGGTAGAGCCGGGTAGCCATACAGTGTTGTTCCGCTTCGCGCCCAAAAGCTTTGAGGTGGGAAAGCGTGTCACCTTGTTTGGCCTTCTTCTGGCGGCAGGAATGTGCCCTGTCATCCTTTTGTGGCCCAAGCAACATAGCAGTAGTATCCTGCGCCTACCAAAAAACCTCTGATACAGTATGAATAGGCAACGGTTGTAGGTAGGCGCACGGATGCGCCCCTTCCACTCTATTCGCTGGTCCTGGTCATCCTGGTCATCCAGGTGGTGCCTGACGCATGGCACTGGTTGCGGCAGTGATTGTCCCCGCTTCGACCGGAGCAGCACAGCCGCCCTCGCCGATTCCGGGGGCCAAGCGCCGGGCACGTGACCCTGTGCTTCGGGTGATGAGTTTCGACCTGCGCTACGCCAGCAGCCAGCCGCCCAATGCCTGGAGCTTGCGGCGTCCCGTGATGCGGGATCTGCCCCGCCGCCTTGCCCCGGATCTGATCGGGATTCAGGAAGGGCGATACGGACAGCTGCGCAATATC
The DNA here is from genome assembly GCA_014380815.1 of Armatimonadota bacterium. Lineage (GTDB taxonomy): Bacteria > Armatimonadota > Armatimonadia > Armatimonadales > Armatimonadaceae > JACMJB01. The sequence continues at coordinate 10,082 of JACMJB010000306.1, read as the reverse complement.
GAGGCGGACTTGCCGGGCTACGATTGGATCGGCGAGGGACGCTCCGGCGGCTCTCGCCGCGAGTTCTGCGCCCTCTTTTATCGGAAAGAGCGTCTGGAGCCGCTGGAGTACGACAGTTTCTGGCTTTCGGATCAGCCGCGCCAGATCGGCTCGCTGTCTCCGAAGACCTGCGGCAACAAGATCCGGCGTCTGGTCACCTGGGTTCGGTTCCATGACCGGCGCACCCGACAGCTGTTTTACGCGGTCAATACCCATCTGGACTTCAACGAAGGATTTCAGATGAAAAGCGGAACGGCGATTCTGAACCAGGTACGACGATTTGCGGAAGGGGCGCCGGTCACCACACTCACCGCCGAGATCGTAACAGATGCCTCCCCTTCCGGGCAGTACCCCAGCGACCATTTTCCGGTAATGATGGAATTGCTGGTGGGCGCGCCGCGCGCCAGAGAACTCGGGATGCTGACGTATCTGCGGCGTCTGCGCGGGGCGTTTCACTGAAACTGCGAAATTGCGAAGCCGCGAAACCGCGTCAGCGCCGAATCTCGAACTGCAGGCGAATCTCGCCCTCATGAGCGGTGATCTCCGCGCGGGTGATCAGCTTCAGCAGATCGCTCGGCTCCAACCGCGGCCCGGCGGCGGCGCTGTCCGTGGCAGCGGTTCCCGCTGCCACGCTGTCGCCGGCGACGGCGGGCGGTGCCAGGGCACCTTTCAGCGCCTCGGCGAGGACCTCGTTCATCAGTTCCTGCTTGACCGGGATCGTGCCCGTGATCCGCAGGCCTTCCAGTTCGGCAAAGTTGCTGGCGATGAGTTTTTCCAATAGTTTTTGCATGGTCGTTGGGTTACGGCTCAGGGGTGATCAGGGAACAGCGAGGCCAAGTTCGAGGGTCAGGGTTCCCGGCTCCGTGGTGATGCCCAGGTACTGAACGAGTGGCACCAGATCGGCGCGGCCCGCCGTCTCCAGCGCTGCCCGCAAATTTATGGTCAGGGTCCGGGATTGGATCACGGCGATGTTCGGCGGCAGCCGCAACTTATCCTGAATCAGTTCGACGATAGTCCCCTGCAGGCCGGAAATATGGATTCTTAGCAGCGGCGAACGGGGGAAGTCAATAATCGGCTCGATGGCGAGTTCCAGGGAGACTCTGGAGAGGAACCAGAGGGTCGTGCCCAGGCTCACGTTGACGAGGTTGTTGTCCCGGATCTCGATGCGCTCGATCCAGGCCGCCCCGCGCTTGCCCGCCTGCGCGCTCTGGATCGCTTCATTGACCAGCGATTCGCGGACGGGCAGACGGCCCTTGACGGACGCCCCCCGAAAACCCGCGTAGCCGCTCAGCCGCTGCCGCTCCAGTACTGCCTTCCAGCCGCTTTCCATGCCACATCACCAGTTCACCGGCCCGCTGTAATTCTCCTGTCGCGTTCGGCACCCGGTGAAAAGGCACGGCGTCCGTGGTATCAAGAGCCGTAAAATCTCGGCTTGCCGACAACACGAGAAATGCCCGGATCGCGGAAACAAGAACGTGCCTTTTTACCACGATAAAAAAACGCCCGAGTCGAATGCTTTAACCGATCTGGTTCGCGCCGTGATTCGTATGAACGCGACGGTGCAAAAGTCCGGCACGCGCCTCATGCGCGGCACGGGAATCACCAACGCTCGGTGGCAGGCGGTGAGTGAACTGTTCGCACTGGAAAAGCGCGTCACGGTAAGTGAACTGGCACGGCACATGGGCTTGACACGGCAAGCCGTGCAGCGACTCGCGGATGAGATGGTAAACGACGGCCTGGTTGAGTTCGCCGAGAATCCCGGCGACGCCCGGGCGATGCACCTGCTCCTCACGGAAGCTGGCAGGGCAACGTATCACGATTCGCTGGAGCGCGAATGGCAGTGGGCAAATGCGATTGCCGAAGGCTTTGATACGGAACAGATCGCTCGTGCCGTGGTGCTTTTGGAAGCCTTAACCCAGAAAATCCAAACCGACTATTGACAGTATGTTGTCAAAATGATACCCTTGGTAATGACAACACGCTGTCAATATCGCCTGCAAGGAAGTCGCCAACCCGATGCCAACCCCGACCGCCGCTGAGCAGTTCGACCCGCGCAATCCGCGATTTACCGCCGACCGATTCGCGCTCCTCGCGCAGATGAGAGCCGAGTCTCCCGTGACATTCCTGCCCGCGCTTCATGTTTACGCTGTGACACGGTGGCAGGAAGTGCGCGACGTTTTAGGGGATTCCGTGACCTTCGCATCCTCTGAGGCGTTTAGCGCGGGAGTGCATCTCGCGCCTGAAGCCCTTGCTATCTATCCCCTCACATCGCTGCTGTTCGCCTATAATCTGATCAATGTGGACAAGCCGCTGCATAAGCGCTTACGGGACCCGCTCATGACGGCCTTCTCCCCCAAGCGCATTGCCTCGCTCACCCCGACCGTGATCGCGGATGTCGAAGACCTGCTCGATTCCGTCGCCGCCTCAGGGGATCAGACCGACCTGCTCCCCACCTTTTGCAGGCCGCTTCCGCTGCGAACGATCTGCCGACTCCTGGGGGTCCCGCTTGCGGACGCCGAGCGGCTGAGCGGCTGGTCGGATGCGCTTATCGCGTTCCAGACACCCGGCTTGCCTACCCCGGTGCAGGTCGGCGCGGCACACGGTTTGCGGGCGCTGGAAAACTATGTCCGCGAAAGGATCGCGGAGAAGACCGCAAGGCCTGATGACGGTTTGATTTCCGCGCTCGTCGCCGGTCGCATCGCCGGGGAGAACGATCTGTCAGAGGATGAGTTGGTCGCGGACATCGCTATTGTCTTCTTTGCCGGACACGAGACCACCATCAACACGCTCGCCAACGCGTTCCACTCGCTTCTGAATGAGCGTGACCAATGGGCAGACATCGTATCGGGAACCGTGGATGCCGACAATCTGACCGATGAACTCCTGCGCCACGATACCTCGGTGATGGGCTTGTACCGACGTGCCGCTGTGGATACCGTGATCGGCGGCGTTCCCGTGCCGCAGGGGGCGACGCTCTGGGTATCGTATGCGGCGGCGAACCGTGACCCCGCCAAGTTCGATGCGCCGGAGGCGCTCCAGTGTCCACGTGAGAACGCCCGCCAGCATTTGACGTTCGGCTCAGGTGCTCACTACTGCGTCGGGCCACTGCTCGCCCGCCTGCAGGTGCGCGAGGCGATCACCCGCGCTGCGAAGCGTTTTCCAGAGATGCGTCTTGTTCCGGGCGCGGCGGTGCCGGAGATCCCACACCATGGCCTTCGCGCCCCGACCACCGTTCCTGTGCTGCTGAAATACAAAGAACGACCTGCATAACGACCTGGCAACGGGGCGATGATTTTGTCGCCCCGTTGCCAGGTCGCCGTCTATCCGAGTCCCGGCTGTCTCCCATGATCTGTTAGGGCTGGCTGCCACCAAAAACGTCGTCGTAGGACGGCCCGCGAAGGTCTGACAACAGGCCAGGCCGGGTCGGCTGCCAGCCAGTCTGCTGTTCGGTGGTGATGGCTGACACGGGATTGTCGACGCCGGCGAACATAGCGAACCAGTCGAAGTGATCGGCCCCACGGGATTCGGCGGGTCCCAGCCCCAGCCGCTCGGCGATTACCCCGGCAATGTCCCGAAACGGGACTGCCGTGTCGGCGACGCCGTGGAGGACCGAGCCTGCTGGCACCGACCCGTCTGCCAATCCCTGCACCGCGAGCCGGTACAGGGAGGCTGCATCGTCCCGGTGGACGGCGGGCCAGCGGTTGTCGCCGCTGCCGATGTAGGCCGAGACGCCGGTTTTGCGGGCCAGATCAACCAGAATAGGCACGAACCCGTGGTCGCCCGGACCGTGGACCGACGGTGGCAGTCGTAGCACGGCTGACCGCACGCCCCGGTTGGCGGCGGCGAGCGTCGCCCGCTCCGCCGGGACTCGATGGCCGGTTGGCCCCTCCGCATTACCCGCGTCGCTCTCGCTCCCACCCTGCTCCCCCGCCAGCACCGCCGTACCCGACGTACTGACGAATATCTTCGCCCCACCCGCCGCCGCCAGCGCGTCGAGCATCGCCTCGATCGCGTGCAGGTCAGTTCGGACAGAATCGGCGAAATTCGCGAAGTCGTGGATGAACGCGCAGTGGATGACCGCGTCGGCGTCCGCGACCGCCGCTTGCAATCCCACCGGGTCGGTCAGCTCGCCCCTGCGGGCCTTGGCCCCGGCTGCGGTTAGCTTCGCCGCCGACTCCGACGTCCGCGCAAGCCCGGTGACGGCGTGTCCCGCCGCGACCAGATCGCGGATGATTGCTGACCCAATGAATCCCGTCCCACCTGTGATGAATACTTGCATCTTTCGTTTTTTCCTAATTATCAGTATTACCAGCAGTAAACCGCGACCAGAGATAGGGACGCCGTCTCAGGCTTTTTGCGCTTGCGCGAAGACCTGGGCGGGAGTGACTGTGCCCGCGACCGGCTCGCTGCCGGGCACACCGAAGGCGATCCAGCCGGAGTTGAACCCGTCCTGCATTTCCTCGTAGAGGCCGGTATGCCCGGGTGGCAGACCCATGGCCTGCAGCGCTGCCGCCCACTGCTCACGGGGGACCGCCCGCGCCTGGATAGGCCGACCGAGCACCTCGCTCATGGCGCGGGCGAGGTCGTTTGGGCTGACCGGGGAGCCAAGCTCCACGATCTTTTTGCCACTCCAGCCGCCGATCAGCAGGCGGGCGATCTCCTGACCAATGTCCGCCGTGGCGACCATCGGAAAAGTTCGGTCCGTCGGCTGCAGCAAGCTGTCAAACACCCCGGTGGCAGCCGCAGCCCCGAGTCCACCGGCGTAGTTCTCCAGAAACCCGCCGGCCCGGACGAAGGCGGTCGGGAAGGGGAGGTCACCCAGTGCCTCCTCCATCAGGTGGGTCGTGGTGATATTTCCGAGGCCGCTGCTTTGCTGCGACCCGACCGAGGATAGCAGTACCAGCCGGGGCGGGGGTGCCAGGGCGAGAGCCTTCTCGAAGCTGGCGATCACGGCCTTTGCCTCCGGGAAGCCCGGTGCGGGGACCATGACCGGCGGAATCATCAGGAAGGCTCCCGCGACCCCTTCCAGTGCTTCGGCGACTGCGGCGGCATCATTAAAGTCTCCCTGGCGGACCTCAACGCCCTGCTGCTGCCACGCGGCGGCCTTCCGCAGGTCGCGGGCGAGTGCGCGCACCGCGTGGCCCTCCCGGAGCAGTTGCCGCGCGGTCGCTCCCCCGACCTTGCCGGTGATTCCTGATACGAAAAACATCCTCTGATCCTCCTCTTGAATCTTTTCCGCTGCCTGATCTCGCAGCAGGTGACAGAAATCTGCCGATAGTTGCAATTTAGGCAGCGGATACCACCGACTCGAAAAGGTAGCCCGCGGCGAGCGAACGATACGGTCTCCACCGCTCACCAATGGCCTCGACCTCCTGCTCCGAGGGCATCTCGGGGAGGTGGTAGGCGCGCTGCACCGCCTTGCGCAATACCAGATCCCCTGAAACCAGCACATCGGGCCATCCGAACGCGATCAGCAAGGCCCCGTCGGCGGTCCAGGGACCGATGCCCCGGAAGGAAACGAGTTTGGCCCGCGCCTCCTCGTGGGGCAGGTCCGCCACCCCGTCCAGGTCCCCCTCCGATGCGCGCCGCGCGAGGTCCCTGGCGTACTCGGCCTTGCGCGTCGAAAGGCCGATGCCTCGCAGCGTGTCAATGGGGGTCTGCGCGAGGGTTTGGGGATTGGGGCGTCCGCCGGCAAAGAGCGCGCGCAGGCGGAGGTGGATCGCGTTCGCGGCGGACACCGAGATCTGCTGCCCCACGATCTGAAACAGGAGGGCCTCGAAGAGACCTTCCACCGGAAGCGTTCGCCGCCAGGCGTCGTAGTCGAGATCGGGGTTGGCATCAATCAGGCCGCGCATCACCGGGTCTCTGGCGCGCAGTTCCTCGCGCGCCCGGTCAAGTTCTCGGCCCTGCTCGCCCGCCGCCTCGGCGGCAACCCCTGGCGCTGCATTTTCCGCGTCACTCATCCGCGTTCCTTTCTGACATTCAGGGTCGTAATCTCTGCACCGTCCGTGCCCATCAGATTCGGTATACTATAGAGACTCCATCCCTGATTATTCTTGCGAGAGTAATCAGGGATATTATACCTAATTACTCTCGCGAAAGCAATATGTCCTCGATCCGATTATTTATTCTCTCTTCTTTCGCCGAGGTCGGTCCGATGCATGGTCATCGCCTCCGACTTGAAGCCGAGCACAGGCACGTGCATCTGTGGACCGACATCTCCGTGGGCGCGGTGTATGGGGCGGTGAAGCGGCTTGCCTCAGAGGGGCTGCTGCGGGAATCAGGCCGCGAGCGCGAGGGAAACCGGCCTACCCGCCAGCTTTATGAGATCACCGAAGCGGGGCGCTTCGCCCTCGCTGCGCTTCGCCAGGAGGGTCTGAGGGAGGTATGGTTCAAATACGATCCCTTTGACCTTGCCCTCACGCGAACGGACTCTGAGTCCCTGGACGCATTGCCGCTGATCTTGACCGAGCGTTTGGACAAGGTCCGAGCGCTGCTGGAGGAGAGCAGACGGGTCAATGCGGGGGCACGCGAATATGTCGGTCTGGCCAAGCAGTGGGCGCTTCGTCACACCGAATACCGGCTTGAGGCGGAGATCGCCTACCTCACCGATCTGCTGGATGCCGCCAGCGGCATCGTTGCCGACGAGCGTGATCCACCTCCCCGCAAGCTCAGGCCGCGCTGATCCGGGTGGCTCCGGTCGAGACAACGGGTGGTCCGCGGGTGAAACCGCCGCTCCCGTCCTGCGCGCCGTCGCGACTCAGTCGCGACGGCGACCGGCAGTGCAGGGGAAGAAGCCAGTGGTCGCTACTTCTTGACGTAAGCCTCCGGGGCCTGGAGAGACTTTGGCTCGGCTTTTGCCTTGCCGACAAATTCCGCGACGCACGGCGGGCAGCAGAACTGGTAGGTCCTGCCGCCGACGATCCAGGTCAGCTTCGGGTCCGGTCGCGTTTCCGAGATCGGGCAGACCGGATCACCCGGCCGGACCTGTGCGCTGTGCGCGGCCAGGTAACCCGGGTATTTCTGGTACACCGAAGTGCTGCCGTTTGCCTTGATGTCCGCGGCGGTGTACCGACCGCCGGGCGTCAGGAACAACGTCCGCTCCTTCGACGACAAGACCCGTGCACCCGATGTCGGCAGGGTGTTTGCCGGATACAGTGCCTCGATGGCGGTCAGCGCCTTCACCAGCCGGGCATATTCGGCTCGGGTCTTCGCGGCGTTTCCCGCGTCGGCGTACCGGTCAATGTCCGTGGCGATCGCGGCGACCTTTTGCACCTGTGCGCCCAGCCGCTTCTGATTCGCGGCGCTCAGATCCGTGGACTTGTAGGGCAGGGTCACAACACTGTCCCGGAGGGCGAATGCAAGATCATGCGCCTCGGAGAGCTTGCCATGCGTGAGGGTCTTCCCCAGCGCCTCGCGGTCCACGAGGATCTGCGCCCAGGTCTGCGCCGCGCGGGAGAACTTCATGGTGGCGGTTTGAACCGGCGGCTTTTGGGCAGCGGCTGGCAGTACAGGAACAACCGCGATCAGGGAAAGGACGGCAAGGGAAGCCGCCGTCCTTTTTTGTCTATTCATCGTTTTGCACTCTCTTCTCTTTCAAAACTGTGTCGAGTAGCCAGCGACAAGGCGCAGGCGGTCACGGGATGCCCCGCCCTTCGTGGCAGCGAAATCGGTGGTGATCCCGGCATCGAAAACCGAACGGACCGTGACCTGCTGGCGCAGTCCGACCCCGGCGTGAAACACGGCCCCTTGATCCTTTTCGCTGCTGGCCCGCGCACCGAGTTCGGCGGCGATCGTTCGGTCAAAGCGGGTCGGGTAGCCGAAGGGACGGCTGACGCCCACGGTCACGGCGGGCTGGAAGCCGCGCTCGCCATCATCGGGACTGGTCTGCAGGCTGGCGTCCACATTGACATGCAGGCGGCTGTATTGCTTGAAGGTGCGGCTCGCGATCCCCCGAAGCCGCAGACCCGCGCCCTGTGCGCCGCGCCCTGTGGGCAGGGACACGTCGGCGCGCACCGCGAAGGCGGGGCGGGAGAGCGTTTCCCGGTTCAGGTTGTGAAACACACCGACCCCCACATTACCCGCGTCGAAGCGCTGGTCGCCCGACCGGGAACGAGACCCCAGATACGGGTCAAAGTCCACGGACAGGTGCGTGTTGAGCGCGAAGCCATACAGGTACTCCGCCGACAGGCTCAGTCCCGCCGAGCCTCGCCGGGGGCGATACGGGAATGTCGGCGCAACACCAAACTCGATGGCGCGTTCCCGGAACGAGATAGATTCCGCATCCTCGATCCGCAGCGGGCGGCTGCTGTCGAGGTTGTCGTGGTCAATCGCGCGCCCCTCAGAGGGGCAGAGGATCACGGCGGTAACGAGGGTGGCAGCCGTGACGGAACTCGCCGCCGTTCGTTGCATGCCGCTCATGGCATCTCCTCCGCACCGGTCTTCTTTCGGTTTGCCTCGCCTGCATACGGGTTTTCAACCGGTCCCTCAGGCTTATAGTACGTGTCCGGCTTTTTGCCCTCGCGCTCCCACCACGCTTTGAGGGTCAGCGCCTTGGCGCCTTTGCGCTCCGGGTTCGCCGCGATAAACGCATCAAAGGCCGCGCGGCTGGTAAAAGCCTGAGACCATTCGCTGCAGCCCGCATGGCTGGCCTCCTGTTCCAAAAAGACCGCGCCCGTGGCGCTGGTCCAGTAGTCGCCCCGGTCGTCCGCGATCACCACGACCGGACGGCTGGGGTCCTCGGTAGCCAGATGCAGGATCGAGCTGCCCTGTGTCTCCGCCGACCAATCGCGGGCGCAGAGCGCGCACCGGACGCGCATGGTGATGCCCTGGGCGGTCACCGACGATGCCTTCCAGGCCTCCTTTCCTTCCGGGAGCGGCATGGAGCAGTGGTGGCACTCGCCCATGTTCATCCAGCCCATGTTCGCTTCGGTCATATACATCAGTTCCGGCGTACTGCCGGGCATGATCCCCATTCCCGGCATCCCCTCCATGAACCGGTGGTCATGAAGGTTTCCTTTGCCGCCTTCACCGACTGTTCCGGGCTTTTCGCCCTCGTGCCGCTTCTCCATGACCATCCACATCGCCGCCTGGATCTGCTCCTCTTTCTGCCCGGGAGTCAGATCACCGGACACCAGAATGTCGTTGACCATGTCGTGCAGCATGTGCAGGTTATCGAACAAATTGGCGAGGTGCGGGTAGCGCATCGAGAAGCGCGGGCTGGTCTCCGCCGTCATGGGCATGAAGGGCCGGTCGGTCTTGTATAGTTCGACCTCGTGGTAGCGCTTGCCCAGGACCTCGTAGGTCTTCTTTTGCTCCTCCAGCGTCTTGCCGTAGAGGGCGTCGTACATCGTGCCCTGCAGCCAGTGGTAACCCCAGAACAGGCCGTTGGTCTTTGCATAGCCGTCGCGGAACCGCTTGCTGTAGGGCTGCCCGTACAGATAGCCCATGTTCATCGGCAGGGGCGTGATCGCATACGGCAGGCTCGTGCGATAGTACTGATACACGCGTTCGATCTCCGCCTCCTTTTGCGAGGGCGTTAGCTGCGTGCTTGCCAGGATGTCCACCGTCTGGGCGTGCAGGAAGTGAGTCCAGTCGAAGATCTGCTCCAAGACGCCGTACTTGCGGCTGAAGGTGGGAGAGATAAATCGCTCGGCGGGCATCAGGCGCGGCGGGTTTTTGAGCACCCGATCAATCTTGCCGAAGGTATCCGTCTCCAGCTTGGACTGGTTGCCCCGAACCAGCTCTTCGTAAGCCATGCTGTGCCCGACCGAGACCGCGTTGAGGTCGCGGGCCAGCGGCTGGATATTGTAGACATCGAAATTATAGGGGCCGCGCTTGTAGAAGACCTCATTCGATTTCGTGTTGGTCAGCCAGGACGGCACATTGGGGGGAAGCCGCGGCAGCCTGCCCGGCATGCCCTCCCTGGCGGAGACGGCAGGCAGGTTTGTCTGTTGGTGGCCAGCATGTGGGTTGGCGGTCTGGCCCCAGACCGCCGCGATCGGCAGGGCGAAACCAAGTGTCAGCCCCATTCCAGTCCGTGC
>JACMJB010000305.1 GCA_014380815.1 Armatimonadota bacterium | reverse complement strand
TCGCGCTGCAGCAGGACGTTCGTCTGAACTGCAAACTGGGAACGGGTGCGACGCGTTCAGCGGTCGAGAAACAGTTTGGGAAGCTGGACGGCAGAGGGGATGTGGTCTACCAAAAGTACCGGCTGCATTTCTCGCAGGGGCCAGGGGGGCTAGTAGAGGTGATAACGATCACCCCGGCGTCGGCACAGGCAACGTTCTGATCGGGTCGTACCAGTCGGGGCGGCGGCGCAACGATCACCTGTTACATCAGGCCCTTCTCCTTGAGGGATACCCAGCGCCCGTCGCCGAGGACGATATGGTCCAGAACTTCGATCCCCAGAAGTTCCCCTGCCTCGACGAGCCGCCGCGTCACTGCGGCATCTTCGGGCGAGGGGGATGGGTCGCCGGACGGGTGGTTGTGAACTACGATAATCGAGGCGGCACTGTAACGGATCGCTTCGGCAAAGACCTCGCGGGGGTGAACAAGCGAGGAGGATAGATCGCCGACGGACACGGTGCGGGTGCGCAGAACGCCTCCCTTGGTGTCCATGAGCACCGCGACGAAATGCTCCCGCTTTTCGTCGCGCAGGGCCGGGGCGAGCAGGTCGTAGATGTCCCTCGGACTGCGGATCTTGGGGCGCTCTTCGGGGCTTGCTGCCACCAGCCGCCGCCCGAATTCGATCGCGGCTTTGATCTGAGCCGCCTTGGCGGGGCCGATCCCGTGGATCTGCGCCAACTCGTGGATGGTCGCCCCCGCCACTCCGCGAATGCCATGGAACTCTGTCAGCAGGTGCTCGGCAAGGCCGGTCGCCGACCGCTGCTCGGTCCCGGTCCGAAGCAGGATCGCCAGGAGTTCGCTGGTGGACAGGGCATCCGCCCCGTAATGGAGAAGACGCTCACGCGGACGCTCATCGGCGGGCAGTTCGCGAATCCGGACCGTATAGCGAATGGGGGCGGTTTCCGGTACCTGTTCCAAAGCCGGGTCTGACGCGGCGGATGCGGCGGCAGTCGCGGCTGTAACTTGTTTGGGTTTCGGCTGCCGTGGGGGGGCAGTGGGCGGCGGCGCGGGCAGATCGTTTTCGTCCGCCAGCCCGCACAGGTGCAGATAATCGCTCAGAGTCAGCGAGTCGCCTGGATTGCTGGGTTCGGCACCGACGGGTTGATTTTCCATAACTAGATTTTGCCCTTGCGGCAGTCAAGCAATTCTGGTCTGCCGATACCGTTCCAGGGCGGCTCTTTGCGTTCGCGAAAGGCGAATTCCGCCGCGGCGTTCCCGTACCATCGCTTCCGCCGCCGCTACGGAGTCCGCCAGACCGGAAGCGATCAAGACTCCGGAGACCGCCATCGCGGAGCGACCTCGTCCTAAAGCGCAATGGACGTAGACTGCTCCCTGTTTTCGCTCTCGTTCCTGCATAATCGCTTCGATGACCTCCCGCAGGAGTTTGTCCTTGGGCACGTCCGAATCAAGCGTCGGCACATAAAGATACCGCTTGCCCGCCCGAATTTCCTTCGGTTCCTGGAACTCGCTGGTGAAATCAACCACCAGAATCGTATTCTCCGGAAGGTCGCGGGTGCTGGTCAGACGCTGTCCCAAAAACAAACCCTCGATGATCTCGTTTTTCTTGTCACGGGAAGAGCGGCACCTTGCCCAGCCAAGAAAGTGGGTAAGCGCGAGATACGGCAGTAGAAACAGGGTGTTAGCCCAGTGGACCCTGCCATCCGGACGTTTACCAAAGACGCGAGGGCCGACTCCGGCATAGGCGATGCCGACCGTCAGGAAGCTGACCCCAGACCATCCCAGTAAAAAGCCTGCGAGACCCCCGGTGGAAACGCCGAGTCCGATTTGAGCCGCCCCAAGCAGAGATAAGGAAACGGTGTAATTCATTACTTTTGACGATTACGTAGCCGGGGTAGCTGGGGTAACCGGGACTGTCGTGCGAACGTAATGGCGCGGGACACGCTTGGTGATCGCACACGTCGGTTCGTGGGGTGTGCCGCCGATGGCCTCGGCGAGGTCGAAGGCGCTCTGGCGCTCCGTACCGTCCGCGCCGAGGACCGTCACGGTGTCGCCGAGGATGA
>JACMJB010000304.1 GCA_014380815.1 Armatimonadota bacterium | reverse complement strand
TCCCCCATTATGCCGCGCGTACCTGTAATTGAAAACGGCGCTCCTCGGCAGCGGCGAGACAAAGGTACGCATCTACGAATCCGGAGATAAGCTGCATCCGCGCCGGGTTCAGCCTCAGGATAGTGAGCAAGCGCAGACGCCCGAATTTTACCCGAGGTCGGTCTCGCTCGGCAATATTCCTAAATGCCATGCTTTTCGTAGAACCGTGCCCAGTAGCGCAGCATACGCCGCCCAAATTCCGGCCGGGACGAGGATTGGTTTTCGATGCGGCGGCATCCGGAACGAATAGATCCACGAACTCCGCGAAGAACGTGATGATCCGCTCTTTGGACAGCCGGTCAGGGTCAATCATCCGCGGTGATGAAACCGGTGAAAACGACTTCGGCAGGACCCGCCATCGTTATTGCATGGCCCGCCCCGCGCGTATGGATCTGAAGCGTTCCACCTTTGGAGCGCACCAGAACAGAATCGCCTTCGACCCTATTCTCCGCGACCGCGACCGCGGCGGCAGCGCAGGCTCCTGTCCCGCAGCCCAGTGTTTCTCCTGCACCGCGCTCCCAAATCCGAAGTTCCAGCAGCGCGGGCGATCCGGCATCCCCTTTGTGCGCAACTCTGGCCCACAGCACGCTGGTTCTCTCCGGGAAAACTGGATGGTTTTCGATCCGCGGAGACAAAGCGAAGAAATGCCCATCCTCCGGTAACGCGTCGCACCAGAGGACCGAGTGAGTGCTGCCTGTGTTCACCGCCGAGATACGGATCTCACCATAGCCTTCGAGGCTCAGGGGATAATCGCGGATCTTCTGGATGCCTGGCGGAACGGATGCGGGAAGCTGGGTCGGTTCGAACTCTGGGACTCCCATGGCAGCAGTGATCGTGCCTTCCTCCCGAACCGCCACTTTCCGAAGACCAACCAGGGTCTCAACAAAGCCTTCGGCGGGACCACCCGCCCCGCCACCCCCAAATAGACCGCGCTGGTAGGAAAGCCGTGCGATGCACCGAAGGCCGTTGCCGCACATGTCCTCGGTGCCGTCCGGGTTGAACATGCGCATGCGAACCTCGGCGACCTCCGATGGCCCCATCACCAGAAGGCCGTCCCCGCCGACCCCGAAATTTCGGTCGCAAAGGCGGATCGCCAGCACTGCCCAGTCCGCGGTCTCAGGCCACGACGCCGACTCCAGCACCACGAAGTCGTTCCCGACCGCCTGCATCTTTGTGAAGGGATATTTAGCGTTCACCGCCCAGCGGCTCCAGGTAAAACTCGGCGGTTTCGGTAAGGCGGCGGAACCAGGCACCGGAAGGGTCCACGAGCGGAAACCACCAGGCCGACGGTCGATAGGCCGTGTGCGGCAGGCCCTGAATCGTCTGGAGGGCGTTGCGTACCAGCCTGGCTCTGGCGACCTCGACCTCAGATTCGATCTGGCGCATAGTGCTGCGTGCGGTTATCGCCTCGCTGCTTCGCTCCATACCAAGGCGGATAGACTTCAATTCTCGAACTGTAGCCAGGGCATAGCGGACCTGGGAGCGCAATGCGGCAATCTCCGGATCGAAGCGGGCGGTGCGCTCGATCTGCAGAGAGGCGATCCGCTGAGCCAAAACCAGTGCCGCATCCGAGCCGCCGTCCGCCAGCATGGTCTGTACCTGTTCGCGAAGCGGCTGGATATGGGCACGGAAGTCGTCGCCCTTGCGCTGCTCCAGAGTCGTTGCCTCGGTCCTCAGACGGCGCACTTGATCGTACAGGGTATAGATGCGACCCTGCAGGGCTTGTGCGCGATCCCAGACCCCGAGCAGCCGCAGCCGGGCTGCCTCATACTGACGCGTCTTCGCCGCCCATTCTTTCTTTTCTTCGACCCGCGCAAGATAGGACAGAAGATCGCGGGGAGACCGCAACGCGGCGACCTCCTTCAGACGGTTTTCCTCCTGTGTCACGGCATGCTGCCAGCAGGCGGCGAACTCATCGGTGCTGATAGTCTCCCTGCCGAACGCCTGACACAGGAACTCCGGCAGGCGAAGCACGGCACTGCCCACCGGCGCGTCCTCGCTGCAGGAGGGGCTGTCGCTCAGCGTGTCCCAGGTGTGGTGCCGGATCCGCAGAATCGGGCGCAGGGCAGGCAGCACGACCCCCTTCTCGCGCAGGTAAGCCAGCATTCGGTGGGTGCGGTCGGTGTAGCCGGAGGCGCCTTCGTGAAAGACAAAGGCAAACTCCGCGGCGAGCATTGGCAGCAGAGTCACCGCTTTGCCGACCAGGACCACCTCTGGCCCAAGCTCCCGCTCCACCAGATTGGCTAGCTGCTCAACGCTGCTGAGATTGCAGCCCTGGTCACACAATGTGATCGTCTGCGGCGCTGTTTCGATGAGAACGGTGCCGTCGCCGAGGATGCAGAGCGTCCCTCTTCCCTTGCCTGGAACCACCAGATCAAAGGGCAAAGCGCCGGTGCCAAAGCGGTCCAGCGTATAGGCGTCCGATCCCGCGACTCCCAGGTTGTAGGCATCAATGGCTGCCCGGCGGGTAAACGGGTTCAGGAACAGATCCAGAAAGGCGAATCGGGGGAGTGGCGCTGTCTCACGGTTGAAGCGAAGAAGGCGCGTGGTGGTCGAGGCAGATAAGTTCGAGGGAGGGCTGCCCAGCAAAAGCTCATAGAAACGAGGAAGAAGATCGCAGTAAAGATCGGATAGGGTCGCGGTCCCGTGCATGCGGGCAAAAGCGCTGATCCAGCCCCGGATCTTTGCACCAACGGACTGCGCAGCTTCGCGGGCGTTTCCGCCCTCGATACATTCCACACTCCCCTGGGTTGCCCAGTCCACCTGCTCCAGCAGTGCCGGGAGAATATCGTGCAAAGGCACTTCGCGAACAGTAAGGCGGCCGGTCTCCGTGTGGATGATACCGGTCCAGCCCCAGGCCGCTGTCAGCTCCGAAAAGAGTGCATCCGAATCCAGGGCGGAATCAAGGGCTTTGTGGAGAGAGACGCCCCCTTTCTGCTCCAGCAGGGCCCGGGTCGGGACATCCTCGGAGCCGAAAAGGCGGCTCATCTCGCCCGCCGCCGACCACAGGCCGCGGGTCCGGGCGTCGTCGTGCCCGACCAGCGCATATTTATTTCCGGTCGCGGCTGCGGGATGCCCCGGCAGCTTGGCAAAGTAGTCCGTATCATGGACCGCCGCGATCAGGCGCGCTTCGGGTGCAAAGGCATCCAGCGCTCGGCGCAGTGCCGCCTTGGTCGGCTCATCCCAGAGCGCCGTCTGCCCGAGAGCGAGGAAGGGGGTGCCAGGAAATTCGGCGGTGACTGCTCGGACTGTGGCCTCGGCGGATGGATGGAACGTCGGCGACGGATCGTTCATAAAAACCCCATTGAAATCAACGGGCGATGAAAACACCCGGCAGGATAGCGGCTGGTGATGTGGATCATGGGTGAACCGGGGAGACCCCAACAGTCACAGTATACCCTCACCCTGCAGTTCCCATGCGCAAAGACACTCGGCGGGCAGGCGGAGTTCCCTGTGGGAACGATCTCTTCGGAAAAGCGTGCCGGTGGGTGTTCCGTCGGCAGAGGCGCCGACAGAAATTTTCGAAACCAGTTGTGTGACCTCGCATTTATTGCTATGATTATCTAACGATTCCACAAGTCTTAATACTGAATCGCAAATGATGTCCTAGTGACAAACCATCGCGCCAAAAGTCCTTAACTTCAGAATCGTATCCGTTACAGGAGCTTTGAAACATGCCGCCGACACCGACTAGAGTTCGAGAACTTTCCGATGAGCAGGTCACGGACCTTCGCGAAGACCTTCGTTTCCTGACCAAGGAACAGGGATGGAGCGTTCGCGATCTGAACCAGGCACTGGGGTTCGACCTGAAGTCGAACGCCTTGCGAAACATCCTCAATGACAAAACGGGCAAGGCAAGCACGACGCGCGTTCGCTACGATGCGCTGAAGCGTATTCGGGAAGAACAGCTCGAACCGGGGGTGACTCTGGTGGAAGGAGAGCAGCCCCGCTCCCGGCAACGGCAGCGCAACGAGCCTGCGGCTCCCTCTGCACGCGGCACGAACACGGGCAACCGTCGCGGTCGGCGCGCGCGCAGCGAGGCAGCAGAGGTGACTCTGGAACCGATAGAGCTGCCGGGGTCCCTGGTCGCCGGACTTGCAATTCCGGACACCAGTTCGGCTCTGGTGTTTAAGATGGGCGGAACAGAGTTCTCTGCCACGCAGCAGGACGACGGCGCGTGGCAGGTCGTCCTGAAGTCCACCTGCACAGCGGCCCAAATGGTGGCCCTCGCGGAGCAGGTCATGGCGGAGGGGCTGAATCTTTCCCTATCGCGCTTCACCAGCGCGGACCTGACCAGCGCCGAATAGCCGCCAGGCGCTAAAGCTGCAGCGACAGCGACGCCGTGACTAT
>JACMJB010000303.1 GCA_014380815.1 Armatimonadota bacterium | reverse complement strand
GGAACAGATGACCTGGCAGACGTGCGATTTAATCCACTGTCGCCTGCAGTGCCAAGCGCAGTTGGTCTGTTGCCAAATCCGAACTCAACTGTACCCGAAGACCACGGAATTATTTGGGCAGGTCGACTGCATATACCCGATGGATGGTCTCCAGGCGGCTCCTTGTGTACTGCTCAATTGGTGGATCTCAGCCGAACATACAGAGAAACAAATGGAATTAGATGGGTTCATCGTCACAACGGGCAGAAAGGTCATGATGGCTCTTTTCCTTACCAGACAAATGAGTTCTCTATAGAGTCAGACTACGCAGGAGTGGACAGCCCACAGATCGACTTATCAGGAACAACAGAGGCGACAATAGGTACTGAAACGTTTCAGACCTATCTTATGTTCAAACCCTCAATGACCGGTAGCCGTTGGGTTCCCTTAAAGCAATTTTCCTGGGGATGGTCTGCTAGCGCAACCCTTTCACCGCCTTGGTCTCTGTCAAATGCCGGAAGGTATAAAACGGGATGGCTCACCGTAGTTGAACATCCACAGTGGGAACTCGCTGTACTAGGCGATGATTTTATCCAAGGTAACTAGGTGGCTATGATCATTCAAGCTTGCAGTTTTAGTGCTTATGTCGATAAATAGGAAAATACGATGACAAGAAAACCCAACACTGCCTTAATAACAGGTATAATAACAGTCACAGTGTTGATCAATCCTGCTGTGACTTATGCTCAGACGCAACATCGTTCTCTTTCACCTACGCTATCCAGGGAGGGTGCCCAGATCATAGCCCGTTATATGTTTCGAGGCTCCGAAAAATCAAAGGAAGGAGATGCGCTGCTTAAGCAGGGAGATGTCGATGGAGCGATACGTATGTACCAAAGCAGCCTGCTTCTAGGTGACATTCCACAAGTCAGAACGAAACTCGCAAAGGCTTTTTCTACAAAGGGAGATGAAAATGCCGCCTTGGCCCAGTACCGACTTATTACAGCAGACACACCACTTCCCGATACAGATATTGCCCTGAACATGGCGCTTACTCTCGCCAGGTTGCGCAAGTATGATGAGGCATTTACGATGTACCGTGTTGGTATGCGTCTTCCGATCACGCTGGATGAAGCTACGGGAGCGCTTTTAGGTACGCCGTTAGCACCAGGTTATCAAGCGTTCCAAAGCAAAATCGCGATGAGAAACGACGATGATTCTTCGTTTTTTGACCTACGATTTACTGCTGCGAATTTTGATGCCAAACTATTCGAGGCGGCAATTAGAACTCGGTTAGGCCGGGTTCGTTATGGATCGAGAGATGCCATTGACGATTTCGACAAGGCGATTCAGCTTTCACCCAACTTTGCTCCTGCGTACTTGTACCGCGGAGACGCCCTCAAGTCAGGCGGCAGATGGGAGGAGGCGAAAGCAATGTACGAAAAGTCTGCTGCCTTAAGTACAAGCGGAGCGGGTGAACGAGCGCGAGCCGCGTTGAACCGTTATTAAGCAAGCTTTTTGTGGTACTGCGGTAGAGTATACGAAAACAAGGCTCCTTGCTTTAAACAGAGGAAGGGGCCTTTTACTTTCTTCGAAGATCGTACCCGCCCGGCGGCAACGGCAACTTCTCTCGGTGTGGTGGGGGCGATCTCGGAGCGGAGGCTTCTACTTGCTTGACAGGCAGCGATTCGCTATTCTCTTGGGGCATCGTGAAGAACTGAGGATAAGATGTTTCATGATTTAATCGTTCTCATAATTGGTTTTGCAACGCTCGCGGAAAGTGCTGCCATCGCCCAAACCCCGAAAGTCGAAAAACGCCCTTCATCAAAATTTCAAAACATCATAATGGGTGGGAGTGGTATTGTTGTTGCTCCTGCTGCAATGAGCGAAGAGCAGAAAAAATTGATGAACGAAGGGAACCTCTCAATCGATGTGAGGGACCTACCCGCTGCTGAAGAAACGTTCACCAAACTGCTTGCTGATCCAAGTCTTTATGTTCTTTTCAAACCGCTGGTGCTAACGAAACTAGCCCAGATCTACACGGAAACTAAACAATGGAACAAGTGTGTTGAGACGTACAACCACCTTCTGAAACCGAATCAGGGATGGATCACCAGTCGATCCAACGACGCGGGGACACGACTGAATTTTGCTCGTGCGCTGTATGCAGTTGGGGAGTTTGAGGAAGCGCGGGTTAATTATAATATTGGTGCATCTGTACTCCACCCTGAGAATTATCAGTTGCCTCTTCTGCCGCATGTAACGCCGCAGTTAGCAAATTCTGTTCGCTTACCAATTCTCATCCATCTCGGTCTAGCTGTCGAGAAAATGAACAGTAACTTCGAGCAGGCGGTCGCCGAGGCACGAGCGGCGGTTAACCTGGGCAAGGATTATGGCCTGTCTCATTTATACCTGGGGAAAATTCTCTACAGTCGTGGAACCCTGGTGGAGCGGAAAGAAGTGAAAGCGGAGTTTGAGTTAGCCGCAAAGCTTGGCGAAAAAGATGTCAAGAATATGGCAGAGGAACAACTAAAACGCTACAAGTAGGGAACTCCAAAAGGCCAAACCCCTTCGCCGAATAGCGAAGGGGTTTGGCCTTTTTTATGTCGTTAAACACGCCCGGCAGCGGCAGCAGTCTCTCCCGGTGTTCCCGGTGTGGTGGGGGGCGATCTCGGAACGGCGCAGAACGGGCCTTGCTGCGATTTCCGCACAGCCGTTCTTCAAACGGCTGCGGCTAATCCACGATCTGGGTAGTGCGCTGGACGCGGGCATCGGTGAAGACATCGTGTTCATCGTAAGAAGTGGTGGAGAACTCGGTTGCCACCGCGCCTTCGTCCCCGCCCTGAAACCAGTGCAGGGTGTCCGGGGGAATGGTGATCTGGTCGCCCTGCTCCAGGTAGACCTCCTGGTAAACGGTGAAATTCTGCTCCTCGCCTCGCGGGATCAGCGCGCCGATCTCCGAGGTCACTGTGCCGGGGAGGTAAAGATAAATAGACCCGGCCTGGCACCGGAAGGTCTCTTCCTTTCCTGCGTAAGCGAGTGAGGGAATAGGGGGGTGCCGATGCTCCGGACAGGTCTGGCGCGGAAACAGGACGATCTCCTTGGCGCAGCATCGCTCCGTGTTCACGTACGTGAAAAGCTGCAACCCATAGCGAGCGAGATCGGACAGACCGAAGTCGGCGACCTCGATCTCTTCCTGCTCCTCCGGCTTTAGAAAGATGCCTGCCCGGTCGAGATGGTGTGCGGCGCGGTCCTTGGCGGATTGGTATACGAGTCTGGTTAACATGGCAGGATCGTTATACCCTGAACCGTGGCAAAACCGGCAAGGTACACAGACCGGAGCCGCAAAGCGATATACTGAGCCGTGTCTCCTGAACTTCCTCCGCTACCATTGTCCCCACTGCCCCTGCCATCGCCGGTACCGAAGGCCCCCCGCCGTATTGTGATTTTGGGTGCGACCGGCTCGATCGGAACCCAGACGCTGGACGTGGTACGCCGCCTGGGACCGGGGCGCGCGCAGATTGTGGCGCTTTCCGCCCGGCAGAACGTGGCTCTTCTTGTGTCCCAGGCGCGCGAGTTTGGGGCAGCGTATGTGGCGGTCACCGATGCGGCGTGGGGGCCGCATCTGGAAGCGACCCTCGCCGGGAGCGGCGTGATCGCTGGTTGGGGTGATGATCCTCTCACTCGCCTTGCGTCGTTGCCCGATGCCGACACCGTGGTGGTCGCGGTCGCGGGTGCGGCGGGGCTGGCAGCGACGCTCGCCGCTTGCAGGTCGGGAAAGCGGGTCTGTATCGCCACCAAAGAGGTCCTGGTCGCGGCGGGCGCTCTGGTGATGAAGACCGCGCACGAGAACGGGGCTGAGATCCTGCCGATCGATTCCGAACACTCCGCGATCTTCCAGTGTATCCAGGGCTGCGCGCCCGGCGACATCGCCCGCCTCCATCTGACCGCCTCCGGTGGCCCGTTTCGCACCTGGACCAGAGACCAGATCGAGGCCGCGACCCCCGCTGATGCCCTGAAGCACCCAACCTGGACCATGGGTGGCAAGATCACGATTGATTCAGCGACACTGATGAATAAAGGGCTGGAGGTGATCGAAGCGCACTGGCTGTTCGGGGTCCCGCTGGAAAGCATCGGCGTGGTCGTGCATCCTCAGAGTGTCGTCCACTCGTTTGTTGAGATGCGCGATGGTGCGCTGCTCGCGCAGCTTGGCCTGCCCGACATGCGGCTGCCGATTCAGATCGCTCTGACACATCCCGATAAACAGGATACGGACCTCCCACGCCTGAAGCCATCTGAAATCGGGTCTCTGACCTTTGAAGAGCCGGATGAGGATCGCTTTCCCGCCCTGGGCCTGGCGCGCCGGGCCGGAATGGCGGGTGGTGTCGCCCCCGCCGTTCTGAACGCCGCGAACGAGGCGGCGGTCGGGGGGTTCCTGGAGGGCCGGACAGACTTCGGTGGCATCTGCCGTCTGGTCGCCGCCGCGCTTGATGCCCACGGTGACGATAGCGATGGCAAAACTCTGGAAGCGATCCTCGCCGCCGACAAAAAGGCGCGCGCGTTCGTCACACAGCGCATCGAAACTGCGTAGAAAACTAGAAATGGAGACACACGCGCCGCGGCGAGTGGCTCGCTCTCACACACGAAACGGAACCGTAAAGAATGGGTTATCTGACAACCGCGCTGACGTTTATTTTGATCTTCGCCACCCTGGTGTTCTTCCATGAACTGGGGCACTTCCTCCTCGCCAAGTTTTTCAAGATGCGAGTGGATGAGTTCGCGCTCGGTATGGGAAGACCCAAACTGCGCTTGTTCTCCGATGGCGAGACCGAGTACACGCTGCGCGCGATCCCGATTGGAGGTTTCGTCCGAATCGCGGGAATGGAGATCGAGGACGCTTACGAGAGCCGACTGACCGGCACCGGCAGACCCGCCTCAGGCGAAGGCTCAAAAGCGGCGGGGCTGGAGGGTACCAACGTCGGCACGATGCGCCAGGAAGCCGACGAAGTCTCCGGCGTGGACCCTGCGGGCTTCAACAGCCGTCCGATCTATCAGCGGTTTCTGGTCATCCTGGCCGGTCCGGTATTCAGTTTCCTGCTGGGCTGGGTTGCGCTCTGCAGCGTCGGCTTCCTGTTCGGAACCCCCGATAAGACGACCCTCAAGATCAACAATGTGATCGCGGGGGGTCCCGCCGCGCGGGCTGGTATGCAAAATGGAGACACTTTTGTTTCCATCAACGGGAGACCGATCGAAGACGGCGCGAAGCTTCTGACGACCATTCGAGAGTCCGCGGGAACACCGCTGCGTTTCCGGGTGCGTACTGCCGGTGGGCAGGAGCGCGCGATAACAGTGACCCCCCAATCCGGCACGATCCCGGGTGAGGCAAAACCTGTGGGTCAGATCAAGATCGAGCCAAAGCCGGTGATCCTGACCTCGAAACGTGTGGGCATCACCGAGTCTATCCAACAGGGCAATGCGGATGTTCTCCTCTGGTTCCAGACGCTCGGTAAGGTATTCGCAAGCGGAAAGCTGAAAGATAATGTCGGTGGCCCGGTCGCGATCGTGAGGCAGACACACATGGCGGTGGACCTTGGTGGGGGAGTGCCGCTGAGTTTTCTGGGGCAACTATCGCTATCGCTGGGCTTCTTCAACCTTCTGCCGGTCCCCATCCTGGATGGGGGGCATCTCGCCCTGATGGCGCTTGAGGCCATTCGCCGCCGGAAACTCTCGGCGGTTCAAACCCAGCGCGTCTTCACCGCCGGTTTTGCCCTTCTCTGCCTGCTTTTCGTTTACGTGATGTTCAAGGACCTTTTCCTCGCCGGATAGCGCGGACGAGATCAAGGCCGGACCGGTGGCATTCCCACCGGATCGTTCTCCTTGCCAGAGCGAACATAGGCCCACAGCGCCAGTGCCCCAAAGGCGGCAAAGGTGAACTTGGCCCACGCCGGCAAGGCGGTCGGGCTGATGAAGGACTCGATAAATCCGGCGATAATCAGCAGCATCACCGTGCCGAAAAGAAGACGCACCGCATCCTGTCCAGCCACAACAAGCGCATCGCGGCGGGAAAGCTCGCCCGGCGCAACGAAGGCGTGACCGATCAGCATTCCCGCCCCGCCTGCGATAAAGATCGCGGAAAGCTCCGGGACGCCGTGCGGCAGCAGAAAGGACCACAGGATCACGTCGTATCCGGCGCGATGCTGCAGAACCGCCAGCGCCCCGATGGGAAGACCGTTATAGAATAAAATAGCAAGTGTCGGGACCGCGCCCAGCACTCCGACTGCGAAGGCCAGAATCGCGACCTTGATGTTGTTCTGCATCAGGGACGTTGCGAAAAACGGTCGTTCCGGGTCCTGCATTTCCGTGGGCAGATTCTTGTAGAAATCTACATCGTCGGCGCGCTCCCCCAGAAAGAGATGCCCGTTGTTCGGGTTCGCGAGGGTCAGGCCCGCCCCCAACAGCCCGCCCAGGAAAAAGAGAAGGGCGGCAAGCAGGATATAGCCCTGGCGCTTGCGTAACATTCTGGGAAAGCCAACCTTAATGAACTGCCAGAGGCTCGCGGCACCGGGGCCGCGCTCCGCGTACAGCAGACCGTGCGCGCGCAATACCAGATCGTTCAAGTATTGCACCAGCGATGGGTCCGCGCCGCGCAGACGAGCGTAGGCAAGGTCGGCGGCGGTGCGGCGGTACAGCGGACCGAGCATCTTTAGCTCCGCGTGGCTGAGACTGCGTATCCCGGAGGCGGTGCCGGTTCGCAGGATCAGTGCGCTCAGGGTGTCCCAGGCGGGCTTGCGCCGCCTCACAAAGTCGCCGACGGCTCCAATTGCCAAAGTGTCTCTCGCTTTCGTTCCGGCTTCGATTTTCGGTTTTTACCGTTTTTAAGGGAATGATACGACGTGTCTCGCGAAACAACTATCGTCACGCCGGAAAACATCCCGCTCACACTGGAGCTTGCGGGACTGGGGTCTCGCTTCTCCGCGCTTACTATTGACCTATTAGTCCAGTCTGCCCTGATCTCCTTTGGAGTCACGATTCTCTCGGTGGCCGCGGCACTGCTGGATAAAGTGGGGCTGGAATGGCTTGGGGGCGTCGGGGCCATCGTTTACAGCTTTCTGGTCTTCTTTGGATACTTCATCTTCCTCGAAACGAACTGGAACGGGCAGACCGTCGGAAAGCGGGCAATGGGGCTGCGTGTCGTCCGCGAGGGGGGCTATCCAATCACCTTCTACGCGGCAGCGACCCGAAATCTGATCCGGACGGCGGATTTCCTCCCGCTGGGCTACGGGGTCGGGGCGCTTTGCGTTTTCCTCAGCCCGCAGTATAAACGCCTTGGGGACCTTGTCGCGGGAACCGTTGTCATCAAGGAGCGCGAAGCGCGCTTTTTGAACGCCGTCTTTGTGGACACGAGCGCCATCCGGATGGGAGCAGCGACCGGCGGGACTGCTGGCGGATTGGAAACGAACGAGGACAAGACGGCGACTGTGACCGTGCGGCAAAAGCGGACCGCCTACCGCGGACCCCGTCTCCCCGATTCCGCCCACAATCCGTTCGATATCCTCCGCGACGACGAACTGGAACTGCTCCGCCGTTTTTCGTCGCGCCGCTGGGAGATGCTCCCCGACGATGCGGAGCGGATGGCTTACCGTCTGGTCGCGCCGCTGGTCCCCCGTCTCAACGTCACCTTCCTTCCAAATGTGGCGCCCCGATACGCGGACCTTGCCTCGGTGATTGTCGGGACTGCCGATCTCACTGCTGCGGAACGCGAAGAGACGGCGGGAGCACGGCTCTGAGTGCGCGGCTGCGCGCACGCTACTTTCCGCTAAGACGCTTGCCGGACTCCGAGAAAAGCGGGGACTTGCTCAGCTTCCACTTCGCCAGCCGGAACGTGATCGCTGTGCCCAGCACCCCGAAGCCGTACTTAACCGACCGGCGGAAGTTGATACTCGACGCCTCCGCGAAGTAGCGCGTGGGACAGCTGATCTCCCCGATCCGAAAGCCCCACCACACCGCCTGCGCCAGCATCTCGTTATCGAATACAAAGTCGTCGTTGCACTCCTCCAGCGGCAGGGTCTCCAGCACGCGGCGGGAAAACGCCCGGTAGCCCGTGTGATACTCCGACAGCTTCACCCCGAGCAGCAGGTTCTCCACTCCGGTCAAAACCCGGTTCGCGACGTACTTCCAGGCGGGCATGCCGCCCGCCATCGCGCCCGTTGTGCCCAGGATGCGCGAGCCGAGTACGGCGTCGAACTCGTCCGAGGAGACCAGATGCGCCATGGCTCCGATGAGCTTGGGACTGTACTGATAGTCGGGGTGCAGCATGATGATCACATCCGCGCCTCTTCGGAGTGCCTCGTTGTAACAGGTCTTCTGGTTGCCGCCGTAGCCGCGATTTTTGGGGTGGACGATCACTGGCAGCCCCAGTTTCTCGGCGACGACCGCCGTATCATCGGGCGAGGCGTCATCCACGAGCAGGAAGTCATCGACGATACCAGGCGACACCTCGCCTAGGGTGCGCTCGATCGTCAACGCCGCTTTGTAGGCGGGCATTACCACCATCACGCGTTTGCCGTTAATCATAAAATTCGGTCTCCAGACCCGCTCTGTCACGCGATTGGTGACGGGACGCTCATCAGGTTCGATCAATTCCAAACGACGATTTTGTCGAGGCGAATCCCGGTTCCAGGCTTTGGTATTTTTATCACGAGAGCGCCTGCGTCTCCGTTCACACTTCCTAGATATTCCATCGGCCCCTGCAAACCCTGTTCAAAATAAGTCAAAACCGGCTCTGGAGGCAGCAGAGCCGCTTCGCCTGCCGCACCCTGCAGAACAATAGAGGCAGGAGGTGTGCTGAGGGTTATGCCGGTGTATGCGTAGTAGATATTGATCAAAGGGTCCTTGATCGGGTGGGGGAACACGAATCGGACCTGCGCATCCGCCGCACTGGCTCGATAGACCACACTGGAGCCATCCTGCAATCGCACCGCACCCGTTGCAATGCCGTCTTCGGGAGCAATGAGAGCACGGTTCCGCGGAGGGGCATCTTCTCTCAAGTGACGGAATGGCTCCTGGCCGGCACGCTTCAGGTAGAGCAGGGGGGGCATGAAATCCCTCGGCCAACCCGCCAGCTGATAACCACCGGTTATCAGGCGCGAAAAGGTGATCCCAGAGCGCATCGCCTCTGCGGTACGCATCTGTTTTGCGTGGGAAATCGGCAGACCACTGCGCACCCGATTGAAATTGACTGGGGCGAGTGCGATAACGAGACAGACAATAAAGGAGCGAAAAAATCCAGCGAGCTTAGATTGCTGGCTTTGAATATCAAGCGTGCAAAACAGAACGACTAGGGTCAGTGCGGCCAGGGTCACATAGCGTGGATAGACAATGCCATTGCCTCGCCCCGCAGATAAAGCGAGCGCCATCAACAGCGCGGACACGAGAAGAGCAGCAAGCCCGGCGGTGATAAAGCGCTCCCCGGGGCGGCTTTCCCAGGCTTTAACCAGTTTGAGAAACGCCGTCGCCAAGGACAAAAGAACGGCAGCCGGCAGCAGGTAGACGGCAAATGGGCGGACCTGGCTTGCAATCACCCCTACAATGAACAGCAGCAGAATGGGACAACCGATCCCCACGAGAAGAAGCGGCCCTCGACTCAGGGATCGTCGCAACGCTAGGTAGTAAGCCCCTACCCCAAGAAAGGTGAGAAGAGGAAGCAGATCCGCTATCATCGCATTTCTGGAAGGATTCGTCAGTGCGGGTATCCCTGCGACACCAAAGCCTAGCTGCAGAAACGAAAAAAAAGTCCTGGCCCGATCCGGTAAAGAGTAGCTTGTTCCCGGAGCGACCTGCCCGATGCCCGCGCAAAGCACGGCGAAAACAAACGCGGTAAAGGCGAGAGCGATTCCGAGACCGGGAGACAGAAGCGGGGTCGGCCCTGCTGCATCCGTCCCGGCGATTCTGAGGGAGGCAGTAGCGCTCCTCTGAAGGAATGGGGCTGCAGCGAGCCATAGGGCGGTACAAGGAACCCAGATAAGCCCATTAAAACCACAAAGTGGCAACAGCAACAGGCAAACCCAGAGAAGAAGCGCTGTTCTTCGCGTCAGGCCAGCGCGGCTGCTACTCACCCCATAGAAAAGAAGAGAGACGAGGACCACCGACAGCAGATACTGTATCTGATAGGACCATAAGACGTTGTCGAAATGCGCCCATGTCAGAAGGATCAATGGCACGGCAACGTCTGAATAACGAGTGTGCGGCCTGGTTCGGGATTTCCGGAGGGCCACCAACAGGATCAAGGAGGCCACCCAAAGGCACCCCGCATTGAAGAACATTCCCGCCCGGAAATCACCGGTCGCTTTCAGAAACACCAGCTGTACCAACCGAGAAAGAACAAGCCGGTGACCACCATGCATCTCGGTCAGCCATGAGAGACTGACGGGAAGGTCCCCGGTGTAGTAAGGGACAATATCTAACCACTCGTCATATTTTGGAAGGTTGACACCGTACCGCAATATCATGGCAACCAAAGCGGCGCCAAAGATGATCCAGACCGCCCCCACGAGGAGCATTGGCCGCTCGTCGGAATAATGCTCCGCTTCGCGCGGAGGAGTAACAGAGAGAGTTTGAGAACTCAAGGACAAAATTCCTTTCGTCTGCTGCGGAATTGTGCCTGAACTTACGGATATTGTCAAGCCGCAGCGGCTTGTTGCTCGGAAGGACCGTCGCGCAGTTCAATGAGGAGCGCGGCGATGGCATCAGCGGCTTCGAGGACCGGAACCTCGCGGCTCGAGGCGGCATCTCGGCGGGCGCGAATCTCCAGAAAGCCATTCGCTAACCCTTTGCCCACCACGACCCGGACCGGGTACCCCACCAGATCGGCATCCTTGAACTTGACCCCGGCACGCTCGTCCCGGTCGTCGAGCAGAGCATCAATTCCGCGAATCTCCAGCGCGTCGTGCAGCGCCTGGCCCGACTCTAATCCCGCCGGATCACGCCAGTCCGCGACCACAATAACGACCTGGAACGGCGCGATGGCGGGGTGCCAGATAATTCCGTTGCCATCGTGTGAGATTTCGATGGCGGCTGCCATCGTGCGTCCCAGCCCGATTCCATAAGACCCCATCTGGATCGTCTGCAGATGACTGTTTTCGTCGGTGAAGGTGGCGTTCATCGCGGCGGAATACTTGGTGCCAAGCTTGAAGACATGACCCACTTCGATCCCGCGCGCCTCCGTGAGCAAATACCGGGAATCGTCCGGGCTTGGGTCCCCAGGCAGGGCGTTACGCAGGTCCGCGAACTCCGTCGGTGCGAAGTCCCGCCCCACATTTACATGGACATAGTGTGCATCGGCCTGATTTGCCCCGGTGATAAAATTCCGCATCACGCTCAGCGCATGGTCCGCGATCACGCGCGGACCAATCAAGCCGACCGGTCCGGCAAATCCCGTCGGTGCTCCGGTGATCCGTTCGACGGTGGTATCGTCGGCAAGAAACAGCTCGGCGACGTTCAACAGCCGCCGCAGCTTGACTTCATTGACCTCGTGGTCACCTCTCACCAGAGCCGCGACCGGTGCACCATCGGCCAGATAGATCAGGGTTTTGACCAGGTGCATCGGGGCAGTCCCCAGCATCCCGGCGACCTCGTCAATAGTCCGAGCGCCAGGGGTGGAGACGATCTCCAGCGGCTTGTCCCCATTGCCGTTGCCGTTTCCGTTGGTAGCGATCGGCGCATCGGCGGGGTCCGGAGGCAGAACCGGGCAGCACTCCACATTGGCGGCGTAACCCGTCTCGCGGCAGATAAGAATCGTGTCCTCGCCGCTCGGAGACAAGACGACGAATTCATTATTATCCAGGTCGCCGATTGCGCCGCCATCCGCCTCCGCAATCACAAACGGAAGCCCCATCCGGTTGAAAACGCGGCTGTAGGCGGTTTTGAACTTCTGAAACGAGAGCTCCATACCGGCATCATCGCGGTCGAACGAGTAGGCATCGTACATAATGAACTCGCGGGTACGGATCAGGCCGCCGCGCGGGCGTGGCTCGTCGCGGAACTTAGTCTGTACCTGGTATAGCAGCCGGGGGAGATCGCGCCACGAGCGAAAGTCTCGGCGGGCAATATCGGTGATGACCTCTTCGTGCGTGAAGCCAAGGGCGAAGCTCGCTTCGCGCCGGTCTTTCAGCTTGTAAACGACATCTACATCCCAGCGGTTCGTCTCTTCCAGCAGTTCCTGGGGATGAAGGGTCGGCATCCGAATCTCGCCGCAGCCGATGCTATCCATCTCGTCCTTCAGCAGCGCCTCGATCTTGCCGATGACCCGCCATGCAAGTGGAAGATAGGTGTAGATTCCGGCCCCCAGCTTGCGAATAAACCCTGCCCGCAACAGCAGCTGATGCGAGGGGATCTCGGCTTCGGCGGGGACTTCGCGGAGGGTCGGGATGAAACAGTCGGAAACTTTCAAAGCAGCTCCTGTAGCGTCTAAACGCCGCCATCCGAGCCGTCAAGGCTCTGATTGGCGGCGTTCAGTAATTGCGCATCCTGCCCCGTCGCGTTCGCGCCACGCCCAAATTTGTAGGGTCATTATAGCGGGGAAACCACTGGAGACGCAACCAAACGCTTAAAAGCGTGGCACAAAGCTCTGAATCAGATCCAGCGTTGTGCCTTCGGCATTGATGTTGCCTCCCAGGACATAAAGGGTGCCATTCAAGGCAACCACGGGATTGTTCCGGCTTCCGACAAACCCGGCGTCCTGAAGCGGTCCCCAGCGTCGCTCTTCAAAATCGTAGACCGCGCCGCGCTCCGGCACGTTGTAATCGCCAAAAGCATAGATACGATCGTTCAAAAGAGTGACATGGTGTGCGCTCAGCGTAAACGGTATCGGCGGCAGAGTGGTCCAGGTGTTCTTGGCGATGCTGTAGACATCGAAATCAGTCATTGCCTTCTCCCCATTGAAGCCACCGACCGCGTAGATACTTCCGTTCCGAACCACAAACGCGCATTCGCGTGCGGCTGGCATCGGTGCCCCCTCGGTCCAGGCATCGGTCCGGGTGTCGTAGATCGCGACCGTACCAACATGCTCGCCGGTGCGGTCGCTGCCGCCGATCACATAGATCTTCGAGCCGACCGCCACCGCACCCGGCAGCCGCAGTGGCGTCGGCATCGGAGCAAGTAATGTCACCTCGCCGGTCTCGGTATTGAATCGCTCCACGATGTTTGTGATGTTCTTGGGGCCATCGGAAGGGGTGACGCCACCAAAAACGTAGAGGAATCGCCCCACTGCGGCGGCGGCATGATAGCGACGCGGCAGCAGTGCCTTCGAGACGGTCGTGACCGTTCGAGACGCGGGATTGACCTGCACGACCTCGCCCTGAAAACTGCCCTTTCCCTGTCCGCCGATTACAAAAATGCTCTCCCCAAGCACCACGGCGGGCATGCCATAGCGGGGAGTCGGTAGACGCAGGCCCGAATCCACCGGGCGCAGTCCGTGACGATGGCCCGCTAGTATCTCCTGGGCCTCCTGGGTCCAGTCCTGGGCAGCAGTCTGACTGGAAGCGGCGACGGTTAACAGTGAGGTCAACAGCGTGGCGATGACCAGGGCAGCAGGACGCCCCCCCTGGCGCGGCCAAAATCGGTGAACTCGCATGCGATGAAACTCCTTTCAGCCTGCCGGACCATGGACCTGTTCGGCAGAACACTTTCTAAACGGATTCCGGGCAGAACGGTTGCGGCTGATGGTCACACGTCGCTTCCGAGTCGGTGGGACTTTTGTTCTGTCACCACGTGCCGCAGCCCCTTACGACAGCCCGGTAATCTTCCCATCCGTGTTCATGTCCATCTGCTCGGCGGCGGGGTGGCGTGGCAGGCCGGGCATGGTCAGCAGCGTGCCGGCGTAGGCGACTACGAAGCCCGCCCCCGCTGACAGCTTGACATCCCGAATCGTGAGCGTGTGTCCGGTGGGCGCGCCGCGCCGGGCCGGATCATCGGAAAAACTATACTGCGTTTTGGCGATACAGACGGGCAGTTGCCCGTAACCGCGCCGGGTCAGGGAGGCGAGGCGCGTTCTTGCGTGAGAAAGGAACTCGACCCGCTCCGCCCGGTAGATCCCCACGGCGACGGCCTCGATCTTCCCTTTGAGACTGGCGTTGTCCGAATACAGGGGGTGGAAATCAGCGGACTCGGCGGCAAGGGTGTCCGTGACTAAGTGGGCCAGAGACTCGCTTCCTGCACCGCCACTGCCCCAGCCATCGGCAAGGGCAACTGGTAGATGGTCCGCGGCGCAAAGATCGGTCAGGGCGGCGATCTCCGAGTCCGTGTCGGAAGCGAAGCGGTTGATCGCGACGACGACCGGCAGCCCAAACTTCCGAAGGTTCTGGGCGTGTCGTTCTAAATTCGCGAACCCGTGCGTCAGGGCGGCGACATTCTCCGTCTTCAGATCCGCAAGGTCCACGCCCCCGTGCATCTTCAGGGCGCGGATCGTCGCGACAAGGACGGCGAGGTCCGGCTTCAGATTTGCCTGCCGCATTTTAATATCGAGGAATTTTTCCGCGCCGAGGTCCGCTCCAAAACCGGCTTCGGTCACGCAAACATCGCCGAGTTTGAGCGCCATCCGCGTGGCAAGCACGGAGTTACAGCCATGAGCGATATTGGCGAACGGTCCGCCATGCAGGATCGCGGGCGTCCCTTCGAGGGTCTGGACGAGGTTCGGCTTGATCGCCTCTTTAAGCAGTGCGATCAGTGCGCCTGTGATTCCCAGCCGTCCGGCGGTCACCAGCTCGTGATGGGTATCTGACCCGATCACAATGCGCTCCAGGCGTGTCCGCAGGTCGTCCACCCCTTCCGCGAGACAGAGGATCGCCATGATCTCGGAGGCGGCGGTGATCTCAAAACCGGTCTCGCGTGGAACACCCTCACTTTTGCCGCCAAGACCGGTAATGATGTCGCGCAGCGCCCGGTCGTTCATGTCCAGGCAACGCTTCCAGGTGACCGTCCGCGGGTCTATCTGCAGGGCGTTGCCGAAGTGGAGGTGGTTGTCAATCGCCGCCGCGAGCAGGTTATTCGCCGAGGTGATCGCGTGCAGATCGCCGGTGAAGTGGAGGTTGATCTCCTCCATCGGCAGGACCTGTGAGCGCCCGCCCCCGGTCGCCCCCCCCTTCTGCCCAAAGACCGGACCCAGTGATGGCTCGCGGAGCGCGGCCACGCAGCGCTGCCCGATGCGAGCCAAGCCCTGCGCCAGACCGATCGTCACCGTTGTCTTGCCCTCGCCCGCCGGGGTCGGGGTGATCGCCGTCACCAGCACCAGTTTGCCGTCCGTCGTGCCCTTCAATCGGTCCAGAGCGGCAAGATCAATTTTGGCCTTGTGCTTCCCGTAAAGCTCGATCTCGGTGTTCAGAAGTCCGGCCTCGGCGGCAACATCAGTGATGGGGCGCGGCGAAACGCTCTGCGCAATCTCAATATCGGTAGTCGGAGTGGGCATATCAGCTTTAATTGTAGCACGATCTGTCGCGGTGAAATGCGGCGGGTAGCCACCCCGCCGGACGGTCGCAAAGAGAAGGGAGAAGTTTGGCTTTCCTAAAACCCCGTAGTTTTTCCGGCTTGCTGGACGGTACCGGGCATACCGATACTCCCTCTGGGAGTCGTGGACAAAAAACGACCCCCAGGAGGCATCATTTTGCAAAACCCCTTCGCTCGGACAGCCCCCGCGTCTGCAATGGCAGTCACGGCAATCACCGCTCTGATCGGTCTGTCAACCTTCTCCCTCGCTGCGCCGGTGCTGGCACAGACAATCCCAACCCCGCCTGTCGTCCGGTATGCAGTCGAGGGTACTCGGCAGCTCATCTTCGTCAACAACCCCGAACGGCTGGAAGTCGGCTACACCGATGCGGTTCCCGGCTCGGTCACCAGTGGCGTCACTTATAATGACCTTGCCGATGCGGACCAGGGACGCAAGGCGATCCAGCGGCTGACCGTGCCCGCAGGCAGCTACCGTAACCTCTTCGAGCATGTCTACAACCTTTCGCGGGCCACAGTCCCCGCTGCTGCCGGGAATCCGATCCAGTACGGGGTCAGCGTCTATAATCCGAACCGCTTCACCGTCAAGGTCACCGTCTTCGGTAAGGGTTTTGTCACCGGCACGGCCGGCGGGAAGCCGCTCGCCGATGTTCTGAACGCAGAGCAGGCTGGGACACCCGGCACGGTTCTGCAGGTTTACCCTGGACAGACCGTCTGGATTCTGCGCACCGACACGGATTTCGCGACGACCGGTCCCATCAATCCTGGCAGCTTCTTCAGCGGAACGGTGGATTTCGACGTACTGGGCGGCGTGGTCATCGTCAGTAATCTGGCTTACCAAACCTACAGCGACACGCTGGCACGGCCCCCCATCAGTGTCCCGGCACCCTTTGACTTCTTTCCCGGCCTCAGCGGTCCCGACGATATGGGCTTTATCACCCGCCGATATACCCTTACCGCCGCCCCGGAATCCCGTGTTTATAAAGGGCTGATGAGCTATCCTAAAATGACGGGAAGTGGTTCTGGTGTCACCACGAATCTCAGCTTCAGCGTGGATGATGCGACCGTAGCGGGCGACCTGCCCGTCACCTATCCGCAGTATGTGCGAGATGCCGTGACCGGAGAATTTGCCCCGTCCCCCACCGCGGTCATCGCCGGAACGGGCTGGTTCACCCACAATACGCCCCTGCGCGACACCCCGACCGTGCGCGTCGTGGGGAATGACCTGTTCGATATACAGCAGCCCGGTTTCGGCAGGGTATACGCTCTGTTCGCAACCAACGCTGCCAACACACCGTTCGCGCAGTCCAACCTCGGGAACTGGGGCATCCTTTACCGGGACGCCATCACTGTCACCAACAGCGGGTCGCGGGACCGGACGTTCGCGCTCTCACTGAACAACTCATCCGGCAGCGGCAGCCCGATCGCCTATCGGGATGAGGCTGGGGTCTGGCAAAACACGCTGGTGCGTGCGGTGCCCGTCACCTACTACTCGTTCACGGTCCTCGCGGGCGCGACACAAACCATCGAGGGTACGTTTACGCTGGGCTGTCCTGGCGTCGGCACGCTGCGTCATGCCGTCACCGTGACAAACTAACCCCAAAGTCGGTCATTCGTAACAAAGAGCCTGCGGGTCGTATATAGCGACCCGCAGGCTCTTTGGTGTTTTCAACGTAAATTTTCTAGAAACCCCCTGGTGATGCCGATAATATGGCAAGAGTGACTGCCGCGAACGATGCGGCTCTGTCAGAAGGAACCCGACCTATGTCCTGTCTCCGCTTTCGGTGGGTGACCCCCTCCCTCCTCCTTTTTCTGGCGAGCGCCGCCGCCGCCATGACTGCGACACTTCCCGCAAGGGCACAAACCGTGGTCCGCTATCAGCAGGAAGGCAGCCGCTCGCTGATCTTTGAGAACAACCCGGAACGCCTGTCTTTGAACTACACCGACCCTGTGACCGGGGTCAATTACTGGGATCTTGCGGACTCCGGTCTGGGCCAGAAGTCCCTGCTCAGGCATTACCTTGCGCCGGGCAGCTACCGGAATTTCTTCGAGCATCTCAATGATAGCGCGGGAACTATCCACTATGGCATTCAGCTCTACAACCCGAACAGCACGGCAATCACCATCGTGATCCGGGGCAAAGGCTTCACCACGGGTCGCTTTGGCGAGGCGGCCCGTCCGGTGCTCGGGGGACAGCCGTTCGTGGATCTCCTGACCACCCGCACCGCGATCACGGTCACGCTCGCGGCCTACGGCTCGACGTGGGTGTTCCGCAGTGATGCCAACTACGGCAACAGCCGCCCGATCCTCCAGGGGGATTTCTTCAGTGGTGTGGTGGACTTCGATGTCAGCGGCGGAAACTTTTACTGCACGAACCTGGCCTATCAGAACTTCAACTCCCTGACAAGCTGGAGCTACATGGGCTTCATCACCCGCAACGGCGACACGCCCGGCGATGCCCCGGAAAGCCGGCTTTATAAAGGCCTGATGGGCGGCGCGGTGGCGGTGACCTTGCCCTTCACCGTCGGCAACAGTACCCCCGTGGGCGATCTCGCGGTCGCCTACCCCCCTTACAACAACGACGGCAGCGGTCAGTATTTTGCCGCTGCCGCAAACACCCCCAGCAACGCCTGGTACACCCATGATCTGCCCTGGCGCGAGGACCCGGCGGTGGTGAACCCGCCGAACCCATCGCGCGTGGTGGCAAATGATATGTTCAATATCGGGACACCGGGTTTCGGCACGATCTATGCCCTGGCCCCGACACCGGTCCCCAACTCTCCGTATCTTTACGCAAACCTGGGGAACTGGGGCGTTCAGTACCATGCCCTGGTGAGAATCACAAATCAGAGCACGCGGGCGCGCAGTTTCGCCCTTAAGCTCAACACCTACTCCGGCGGCGGCGGCCCCATCGCGTACCGAGATGCCGGTGGCGTGTGGCGTCAGACGATCCTGGGCGGCGCTCCCTTCACGTACTTTACGTTCAGCGTTCCCGCGAACACGACCCGGTCCTACGATGCCTACTTTATCCTTGGCGGGCCGGCGGCGGGACGCTTGCGGCAGTCGGTCACCCTGACCAACTGACACGCGCCCGTGGGTGCGGATCACGCATCCAGCGAGGAAATTTGGGACTCGGCGAGGGCGTGACGGAGTTCCTTGCCCTGGGCAAAAGCCTGCAGGTCATCGGCGAGATAGTCAACGATCCGCACCACCGACTCCCAGATGCCGCCCGCCCGATGTGGGGTGAGATACACGTTGGGCAGCACGCGCAGCGGCGAATCAGCGGGGAGTGGCTCCTGATCGAAGACATCCAGCGCGGCAAACAGATCGCCGCGCTGGAGACGCGCAAGCAGGGCATCGCTGTCCACCAGGGCAGCGCGGGACACATTGACCAGCACCGTGCCCGGCAGCAGTGCCTCAAGGTGACCTGCTTCTAGAACATGCCGTGTACCGGCGTTTGCCGCCGCGCAGACCACCAGGGCCTCGCTGTGACGCACCAAGTCGTCCACGGACCCGTTCCGGACCCCGAACCGCTCCGCGACCCCGTCGGGCAAAAAAGGATCGTGTACCGCGATCTCGCAGTGGAACGGGACCAGGAGTTCCGCAAGCCGCTGCCCGATCGCCCCGAACCCGATGATGCCCACGCGCCGCCCGGTAAGCTGCCGCTCCTCGGCAGGAATCTCTTCCGGGAAGCGGCTGACCCAGGTCTCGGTTCCTGCCCATAATGCGGCATGATAGCCCGATGTTCGCCTCAGCGTCGCCAGCAGCAGGGTCAGCGCCATCTCCGCGACGGCAGGTGAAAAGCCGCGCCGACTGACGGATACCGGGATGCCGCGCTCCAGAAGCACCCTTGCACCCTGCTGAGAAATATCCAGATTCGCGGAGAATCCCAGGCGGGGGCACTGGTCCAGAAGAGCGGGCGTCAGTTTGGGCCAGGACCACATCAGCACGGCGTCGGCCTCACGCAGATAGGGAAGGATCTCGACCGCGTTATTACAGGACGTTTTGGTCACGGTTTCGGCCAGCGTATCGAGCCGAGCAAACGTCGGAACGAGCTGGCTCGCGCTGAAGAAGCCCGGTGGCAGGTTGACAAGCAGGTGCATCGGTTGGCGCGGCATTGCGAATGTCCTCCGAGTCCGTTTTAGGGAATCACAACAGAATGAATGGTCCCGTCTGCTCCCGTCGTGTCCAGCACGGTTTCGGCTTCTGCAAGCACGACGACGTGTAATCTGCCCTCCCCTTCGCGCGAAACGGTGATGGTGAGTCGGTGTCCGAAAGCCGTCATCTGCAGCCTCAGGTCAGGCCAGGCGGCGGGCAGATAGGGTGCAAGGGTGAACGAGCGGAGACCAATGGGCGTGATGCCGAGCAGGCCCTCCAGAAAAATGCGGCAGTACAGGGCGGACTCTGCGGAAAGGTGCGCCTGCCCGCCCTCGGGGTGCGCCTCGACCGGGTAGGGGACATGTTCGCCGAGCAGGCGACGGTGCGTGTAGCCCTTAAGGAAGGCAAAGGCGGTCTCGGTCGCGCCCGCGCGGAAAACGCCGCGCAGGGCATACAGCGTCGAACGGTCCCAGAAGACCGTGTCGCCTGCCTCGGTCGCCAGTCCGTCCGGTGTCCAGAGACGCGGTGAGAACAGTGCCGCAATCGTGCCCTGCTTGCGCTTCTCGCGGTGCGCCAGATCAAAGACCAGTGGCAGACAGATCCAGGAGCGCAGCGTCGCGTTACCATCGTAGTAGCGGTACGTTGAGAAGCCTTCAACCGTCGCCCCGAAGTATCGCTCGATGGCGAGCGATAGAGCGTCCGCGCGCCGCGCGTACGCGTGACCTTCCTCGGTTTTGCCGAGAGCGTGGGCGAGGTCCGCGCCGCGCCGAAGCCCATCGTAGGCAAGGCAGGACGTCGAAAGATTCGCTGTTCCCGTCGGGAAGCGGCCCTCCAGTTCGTCGGTGTCGGACTCCACGACACCGCTCGTGTTGGTCTGACGGCGGCAGAACTCCAGGCACCACTGCACCAGGGGCCAGAGTTCTTCCGCAATCGCCCGGTCGCCGCGCGTGAGCGCATACCGCGATGCCCCGCCCGCGATCATCGCGGCATCGCCCCGGTCGCCTCCGGCGTGGATCAAGATCGTACCTTCCGCCTCCAGCGATGTCGGCAGCGCATCGTAGGCGGGATTCGTGTAGCCCGCGAAGTTCCGGTACGCGGTCAGCGCGGCCTCGTCGGTCCTCTCATCGTTGAGAAAAGCGAAAAAAGGGCCGCTGTACTCCGCCTGATCGTTCGCCCAGACGCCGCCGTAATACCTGCCGCCACCGGGCGAATGAACCAGACCCATCTGCGTGTCGAACAGGCTTTCCGCCGCGCGAAGCTTGGCAAACGCAAAAGCGGTGTTGAAGATCGGGTCCGGCGTCGTGAGGCAAAGATGTTCCGAAGCGCTTGCCATGCGCCCCGCGAATTCGGCCCGTGCCTCCTCCTCAGCCTCGCCCTGAAGGGACATCTCGGTATCGGATGCGCGCGAGGCGGCGAAAACAACGGGGAAGACGTGCTGTTTACCCGCGTCTATTGTCCCCTGTGCCGAACCGGCCATTCGCTGCTCCAGCAGATAGTCCCCGTAGACACCGGTCGTCCTTTCCCGGCTGCCGGGCAGAGTGGCGATGACCGTGAGGGGGGCGTTGCCTCCATTGGTCAAGGTCCAGTTTTCGAGCAGGCAACCCTTTGTTCGGGATGGAAACAGGGTGCGTGTCACGCCGAGACCCGCCACCGGCTCGAAAAGGAAACGGATCGCCCCTCCGGCGATGGTGATCTTCTGGACCGGGCCGAGCGAAACTGACCGACCATCCACCGCGAAGGTGGGAAGCACCTCGTCCCCGTACTCGCGGCGAAGAAAGCCCCGCACATCGCCCTCGCGAACGCGGAGTGCGGGCCAGATAACCTCGCGAGATACGGTCAGGCGGCGGCGGGTGTCAACCGAATAGCGAACGATGACCGACAGCCTGCGACCACTCATCTCCAGGTGGTCGGCGTGGGGAAGACGGTCCTCCCCCGCGACATCCCAAACGATCCCGGTCTCAAAAGCCGAGAGCCGCCATCGGCTCTGCCCATCCCCATCGGGGGAGATTTTATTCATAGAGCGGCGGTTCGCCACACCACTCGCGATTTCCTGCTGACTCGGGAGGGTTTTGCGGCTAGATGCTTACGGAGAAAACTCAGCAGGACCGGTTGCGCGATCTGTGACCCCCACCCATTGAGATTAAAGTCGAAGCCGTGCAGGCCATAAGGGATCGAAACCGCGGCAAAGGGAACTCTGGCAGCGGCAAGCCGGGCCGCTAGCCGCCACGAGTGCTGCGGTCCGACAATCCGGTCCCGTTCCCCGTGCAGCAGCAGGGTGGGCGGCGTGTCTGGCCCGACATGGGTGACGGGTGAAGCCTGAGCGTAAGTGTCGGGGAGAGCGGCGGGATCGCCTCCCAGAAAGCGGCGAAGCACCTCCGGCCCGTCAATGACATCGGGTCTGGCCGTGTGATAGTAGCCCCAGGCAAGATCGGTCGGTCCATACAGCGAAACGACTGCACAAACTGCCGCATCGCCCGAGTTGATGCCATCGCCCGGGAGATACGCCGACAGCAGTGCAAGATGCCCTCCCGCCGACCGCCCCAGCAGCGCAATCCGGCTGGGGTCCACGCGATACTGCTGCGCGTTTCGTTTGACCCAGACAACGGCGTCCTTCACATCGCCCGTCGCCTCGCGCCAGTTTGGCTGCGGTGAAAGGCGGTACTGGATGTCGAAGACGGTGTAGCCCTGAGCCGCAAGCCAGCGGTCCCAGTGCGCGAAATCACTTTTATCGCCCGCGCTCCAGGAACCGCCGTGAACGACGATCACCGCGGGGCCAGAACCCGTGGCGGGGGGTAACATCGCGCGGTACACATCCAGCCGGAGCGACTGACCAGCGACCTTCGCGTAGGTCACGGTTTCCGGTCTGGCTCCGCCCCCGGATGCCACCGAGAAAAATCGGGAGACGGAAAGTGCGACACCGTTACGCCGCGCGGTCGGCAGAGACTGAAGCAGCGGGACCAGGGAGACAGCCATCGCAAAAAGGCCGAAAGCGGCTGCTGTCCCACCCGCCTGCCATGCCCCCGCCCGCCGTGCAAGAATGCCCAGGACCGTGGCGGCGACGCCCAGCAGCCCCCACCAGAGACTGAGCTCCGTTCCCGCGATGCCCACGATCCACAGAGCGTATAGCGGCGCGGGAAGAACGATCCAAAGGGTGAAAAACGCCGCCACGGACCCGCAGAAAAGCGATGCAGCGGTCAGCAGGCGGCGTTTCAGCGATCTGACCCGGATTCCTCTTTCGCAAGGCGAGCGGGAAGCCGGTCCTGTCGAACCAGATCCTCCAGCGTCTCGCGGGCATAGACGATATCCGCCTCCCCGTTTTGCACGAAGACAACGCTGGGGCGCATAAACCGGTTATAGTTGCTCGCCATGGCGTGGTTGTACGCGCCCGTCGTCTGAACTGCGAGGATATCGCCCATGTCGGTGTCCCCAAGCGCGATGTCGTGGATCAGCAGGTCCGTCTCGCAGTGCTTTCCCGCGACCGTCACCACACGGTCTCTCGGCTGCCCTGCCCGGTTTGCGACCATCGCGGAATAGACGGAGTCGTAAAGCTGAGGACGCGGATTGTCGCTCATGCCGCCATCCACCGCCACGTAATAACGTACCCCGGGGTCTTCGGCTAGATTCACGCGTTTGGTCTGACCGATCGTATAAAGTGTTGTTCCGGTTTCGGCGACCAGAGACCGGCCCGGCTCCTGCAAAAGGCGGGGCGGGGCGATATCGTACTTTTGAACTGCCGGGCGAGCGCGGCGCAGATCGTGTCCGCGAACTCTTCGTAGGTAGGGGGCTTGTGTTCCGGCAGATAGCGAACCCCCAGTCCGCCGCCGATATTCAGCTCCTCCAGCGGCGCGCCGACCATCTGACCGGCGGTCGCAAGGAACTGCACCATTACCTCGATCGCATCCTCATGGGCCTGGGCATCCAGAAGCTGCGAACCGACGTGGCAGTGAATCCCCAGCAGGTGAACACCGGGAAGCGTGTGCGCCTCCTGAATCGCCTCCCGCGCGGAGCTGTCCGAGATATTGATCCCGAACTTCGAGTCTTCTTGACCGGTCCGTATACGCCGGTGCGTATGCGGATCAATGCCCGGCGTCACCCGGATCAGGATCGGCTGGACGCGCTCCCGCTCGATCGCCAGCGCGCTCAGGCGGCGAAGCTCAAAGAAGTTGTCCACCACAAACCGTCCAACCCCCGCCTCCAGCCCCATGAGGATTTCGGCATCGCTCTTGTAGTTACCGTGGAAGAGCAGCCGTTCGGCAGGAAAGCCCGCCGTCAGCGCCGTATGCATCTCGCCGCTGGAGGCGACATCCAGAGAAAGGCCCTCCTGCTCGATAAGGCGTGCCATCGCCTGTACCAGAAACGCTTTGCCCGCGTAGGTTACCAGGCTCTCGCCGGGATACTTTGCGTCAAACGCCGTTTTGTACCGGCGGCAGTTATCCCGAAGCGTCGCCTCGTCCATCACGTAAAGCGGCGTGCCAAATTCGCGAGCCAGATCCACGGTGTCGCAGCCGCCGATCTCTAAATGCCCGCGATCATTGACGCGCTGGGTGCCAAGCAGCATTTCCGGTTCCAATCCCTTCCAAAAAGCGCCGAACCACCGGTTATACCGGTTATAAAGAGTCTATAACGATCTTTCGTCCGGGTGAAAAGAAACGCGCCGAAGTCGTAAAAGACGGGCGCGCTTGCGGGTGTTTTATCACGGAAGCCACGCAGTGTCAACCGGAGCGGCGGATTCCGCGCCTGCTCGGTTTGTTTTCATTGCGGTCGCGGTACCGAGAAGGGGAGGCAAACACAAATCAAATGAGCGACCAAACAGTCAATAAACTGTCGCCGGTTACCCTGCCGAAACCCAGCGACAATGATGCGTCTGGCCTGAATCAGGAGATCGCCGAGGCCACCGACACCACTTCCATCACTCTCAGCGCCGACACCCACGCGGGCGAAATAGGCGGCACCGGCCTGCGTGACATCACCACTACAGAGGAGGCAGATGCCCGCGCCGCCCAGCTCGGCGGGGACCCGGACGTAGCCGACGCCGAAAGATAAACGCAGGGCGCGGTCCATCGGACCGCGCCCCGTATTGGCGGGTGAAACCTGAGTCTGGAAGCCCATGCCACCGCCCATGGGGCGGGGGAGTTCTTCTCCGGCTTTTCGGCGATCAGGGTCTCCGTGGTGAGCAGCAGGCCCGCGATGGACGCCGCGTTCTGCAGGTTAGTTCTTTCGTTTATGATGTTCGAACTCCCTAAGTGCGGGGGAGACTGAGAACGTTGGCTTTGTGCCGTCATTGCCGGTGATCCCATCTGGATCACCGCCTTGAACAACGCCTCTTTTGTACCATAACACATGACCATCACAAAATAGGTAGTGCGCTCCTTGACCATGCCGTTCCTGCGCCTCTTCCATCCCGTGTGGGCGAGCAGGCAAATTTTTGTATACATCAGGCCCGTTAGCAGTGTAGATTCCAATTGGCTGCTCACAGACACTAACCGTTGTCGCCGGGAATGATATGTCGGTTGTTCGAGTGGGACCGAAGCGCTCCGCTCCTTGATGGTACCGAAGAGAAAGCGCAAGGTTGTAGGCGTAACCTGGTATGCCTCTCGCCTCTAAGCGAGGCAAATCCAACATCGGCTTGGCAGCAGGGCAGGCCTTCAGTTTCCGGTCAGAGCTGATTCGATACGCCCAAGCGCTCTCATCGGGCCAGGCATCCTGGTAATCCTCAGTATACTGACCGAGAGCTTGACCAATCTGACGCAAGTTGGAGAGACAAGTGGTTCGGTCCGATCTAGCTCTGGCTTGAGAGGCCACAGAAGAAAGAACACCTGTTATAAGCGCGGCTGCGAAAATCACCAACAACACTTCAAGCAGCTTAAACTTCCCAGTTAAACGAAATAGTTTATTGCGATCGTCGGTTTCCATGTCAATATGCTACTTGTTCGCCGCTCGCAAAACTTGCTCTGGTGATAGTAATGCAAAAGTCGGAGACCTGCCGTCATTTCCTGGTGGATAGCGATTATAGCTGACTGTTTGGGGCAAATACCATTTGACATGCCCATCGTGAAAGGCATAGTTCGCCCCTCCATTGTGGCGCACCCATCCTTCTTCTTGGCCATAAGGATAAGGCGAGAGCTCATTAAATGGGTCAGGACCATACGCTACCGTTTGATTAGGAGCTTGTTCGGAGAGCACCACTGTGACGGATGGAAAAGCAACATCCGAGTCCTGAACTGGCCTGTCGCCTACTTTATTATTAACAATGATCCCTAGATACGCGGTATTGTAAGCGTACCCAGGAACTCCCCTGATGCCGCGCCTGTCACGAGCTATTTCTGCTCTGCGCGGTACCATATCAGGGCACCAAGGCACGCTTGGGTGGGTGCTCGACCACTCAATCCAAGCAGCATTACCGGGCCACGCACCGTCGCTGTCATCAGCATACATTCGCAGAGATTGCCATACCTGATGTATTGCGGGGACACAGGCGGTACGACGGGCATCAGCCCTTGATTTTGATAGCGCCGGAAAGATCAAAGCGGCGAGTAAACTGATAATGGCGAGAACCATCAGCAGCTCTATCAGGCTGAAAGCTTTTTGAATTCTCATACGTAGGATCTCCACGGCAATCAAAACATAACCCCTCGAATACTCATAGACTCTCAAGGATGAAAGAGCCGCCTGCAAAAGGCTATGGACTTAACCTAGGTTATGACATTCAGCAACATGGAAAAGTCCATAGTAGAGCAAGGGTTCGCTGCACTGCTATGTTACCGGCTTGGGGGGGTCACCGCGCGACGGTGAGATAATGGGGCTGGTCTACCGGGCCTTGGGGGGCGCGGCCCGCTTCTGTCGTATTTTGGGAGCATGCCGAGAGACATGACCTGCGGGGTGAGGCTTGCGCCTGGGTGATACACAAGAAAAGCTCCTTCTTTCCTTTCAAAACACCCTAAGTTCATTCTTGAGGTGGCTGTATGCTACTCGCATCCCTTGCCGACTGTCAAGGGTCGAAACAAAAAAGCAGGGCTAAGAAAGCCCTGCTTTTGTCTACGTGTAACGAGTAGCGACTTAGAAGCCCATGCCGCCGCCCATGCCACCGCCCATGCCGCCGCCCATGCCACCACCGCCCATGCCGCCCATCATAAGCGAACTAAAGTCCCAGGTATCACGATCACCAACCAATTGCATGATCAGCATGCCCAGCATCATCATGCCCAT
>JACMJB010000302.1 GCA_014380815.1 Armatimonadota bacterium | reverse complement strand
GCCCCAGTGGATCGCCATCCGAACCAGAACGCTGCCGACCTGCCCCCAGTCCCGTGCCAGCAGGGCAAGCTGGGCCTCCACAGCGGCCCGGACCGCCGCTGCCGGACTGGTGAAAGCG
The DNA here is from genome assembly GCA_014380815.1 of Armatimonadota bacterium. Lineage (GTDB taxonomy): Bacteria > Armatimonadota > Armatimonadia > Armatimonadales > Armatimonadaceae > JACMJB01. Next base: position 2,965 of record JACMJB010000302.1, on the reverse strand, counting down.
ATACAGAACGCATCCCCTATGGTCTTGAAAACATGGCCTTCAAACCGCTCGGCGATCGTGAACAGAAGGGCGTCATGCTGTGCAAGTGCGCGCCGCATCGCCACGGAATGCATCTCCCAGAGACGAGTGCTTCCCTCAATATCCGTGAACAGGAAGGCGCGCGGGGCGACGTTCTCTGGCTGCTCGTCCCCTTCCGTCTCAGGAAACGAGGCTACGCTGATAGCTCTCTTCGGCAGCGACATCGGCCCGGAAGCCAGCAGATCTGTGGACATAAACGGAGGTCTCCAGGCGCGCTCTCGCGCCTGATTCGCTTACAGTCACCGCGGGCAGGAGCGCTGTCGCCGAAGAAGCGTCTGTCCGCTTACCAGAACAGCGAATGCGCCCGCCAGAAGCAGTACGGCGCTTCCCGGCTCCGGTGCGGAAAAGTTTTCGGGCAGGGCCTCGTCGTTTACGTTGATGATACCTCCGAACTCCGTTGGAGGCTGGCCCGGCTGGTTAGCGATTGCGCCGGGAACATTGATGGCAAGAGTGAAGACACCGGTATTACTGCCCTCGGGATCGTTGCCGAACGTCAGGCCGGTCTGGGATGCGAGCGCCTGAAATACCACCGTTCGAAAGCGCCCTGAAATTGGCTGTCCTGTGACACCTAGCACCGGATTGAAGTATTGGACGGGAGCATTGAGAGCATCGGAAAAGATGGGAAATGCGGATGAATCCCGGTTGAAGTAAAGATCCTCAACATCGGGAAGCGTATAAGAAATCGCCGTCAGGTTTTCCAGCGACCGGTTGACCAGGCGGTAGGTGAGGCGCAGCTCCGGATCAATGATCGGGCGAACGATGAACGAAGTGCCCACGCCAACATTGCCGACCGCATTCAGGGAGGGACCAGACTCCGACTCGGAGGTGAGGAGACTGTCTTCGCCGATATACCGGGCGGTGACGCTGATAAATGCAATCCCGGAGTTGATATTGCCCGTCGCGGTGGTCACCAGACCTGTCGCGTCGTCGAGATAATCAACCTCGATAATATCCGGGGTCTGCGCCCAGGATGCCGCGGGAGAGAAGGCGCCGAAAACGCTCAGAAAAAGAACAAAAAATGCGGCGATCTTAGCCGCGGCGGCGGTGGCTTCTCGAACACCTGCTCGGCGCTGCCCACAAGCATCCATCCAGAACAACATCAGGGTATCCTCTTTTTTCTTTCCGCGGGCAATCCCGCCGGAACAACTATCAGCCCGGTTATTCGCTTCGCAAACGGCGGCTTCATAAGACCTGCAGCGTCGCGCTAAGTGTCATACGGGAATTCATTCCCGCAGTCGTGGCAAATCTCCTGCTGTCCTGAACCTCTAATACGACAGCGCACGGACAGGATAACACAGTTTTTGCTCATCTAGACGCCTGCCCGCAATTTTCCCCGTCCAGAACCTCCCTCCCTCGCCTCAAACGCCCTCGGTCACCTCATGGTGATGGCGGCACCGAGCCTCGTAATGTTCCTGCGCCCCGATCAGGACGGTGGGCGCGGAAGCGGGAGCCGGCCTGCCGTCAATCAGGCGCTGGGAGCGGGAAGCATCCCGGCCACACTTGGCGCAGATCGCTCGAAGCTTGACGACCTCATCGGCGACGGCGAGCAGGGTGGGCAAGGGGCCGAACGGGCAGCCGCGAAAATCGGTGTCCAGACCCGCGACGATCACCTGATGGCCCCGATCCGCGAGCGTCTGGCAGACCGGGACGATTCCGGCATCAAAGAACTGCACCTCTTCGATCGCGATGATGTCGGTTTCAGGATGGACCTGGGCCATCAAGGCCGCGCTGGTGGGGGCCGCCACGGCACGGTGCCGGACCCCGTTGTGGGAGCGGATCACGGTCTCATCGGCCCGGGTGTCCACGGCGGGTTTAAACACCTGGACAGAGCGGCGGGCATACAGTGCGCGCCGAACCCGGCGGATCAGTTCCTCGGTTTTACCGGAAAACATGGAGCCGGTTATGACCGTCAGCGAGCCGGTCTGCAGATCGGGGAGGTGGTGGGGGGCGGGGACGGGGGAGTCCCCCATCGTGTCTGAAGTCATGCCCGGATTATAAGCAACCCGGACGATCGCGTCAAGAACCGCCTCGGCCTCCCAGGATTCGTTGATTCGTTCCAGGGCGTGGCTCCTTGCGGTACAATGAGAGCGCTATGGCTGAAACAAATCCGGCGGAAAACGCCCCTCGACAGTTTGTGAATTACGCCTTTTTTAAGGTAGACCCGGCCTGGCGGCGGCTGCCGGAGGGCGAGCGGCAAGCTGGGAAGGAAGAGTTCGCCAAAGTCGCCGAGGAGTATCGGGGCCGGGCCGTGGTCGTGCCGTTTTCCCTCGTCGGAATCCGGGGCGATGCGGACATTCTGCTGTGGCGCATCGCTTACGACCTGGAAACGCTGCAGGAGATGACCTCCAAACTGCTCGCGACCGGTCTGGGCAAGTGGCTGACCGTGCCCTACAGCTACCTGGGGCAAGCCAAGACCAGCGTTTACGAGGACGAGTTCATCCATCCTTCCCAGGAGGAAAAGCGAAGCCGCGTTCGACCTGGTGAGTACAAATATCTGTTTGTTTACCCGTTTGTCAAGACTCGTGAATGGTTTCTGCTGCCCAAAGAAACCAAGCAGGAAGCGATGCGTGGACATATCCGGGTCGGTCATGAGTATCCATCCGTGAAGCTGAATACGATCTATTCCTTCGGGCTGGACGACCAGGAGTGGGTGGTGGCCTTCGAATCGAACCGCCCCTCGGATTTTGTAGACCTGGTGATGGAGCTGCGCGAGACCGAGGCCAGCCGTTACACGCAGCGAGATACCCCGATCTTCACCTGCGTGCGCGGTGACCTGCGGCACGTTCTCGGCACTCTGGGCGGATAGGCAGAACGCGATGTTCGGTGACGATACCGCCCCCGAAGCCGCCCGTATTAAGGTCTGCTGTGGACCGCGCTGCGGTGTCGT
>JACMJB010000301.1 GCA_014380815.1 Armatimonadota bacterium | reverse complement strand
GCGATGAATGGGCGCCGCCGTCCCCAGCGGGAACCGCACCGGTCACTCAGATACCCCATCAGGGCCGGACCGATCATCGCCTCGGTCGCTCCCAGCGCCACCACCAGCCCCCACGCCCCGTTCTTCTCGCCGCCTGGAACCACGCTCGCGACCTGAAGCGGCTGGAGCAGGAACAGGATAAACCACTTAAGGCTGGTGGCGAACCAGTACGAGGAGATGCCAAGATACCAGCCCAGGGACTCCCGGAACACTCCTGTCGGAGACAAAGCGCTGGTGGAATCGGCGGATAGGTCCGGAGCGTTGGGCCGATCTGCTGCAGGGACCGTGGTTGGCATAAGCTGTTCCTTACGTTTCGCGGAAATGCCGCGGCCTGCCGGGGCGGCGGCTTACGCCACCGCCGCAGCGTCCGCCGCCTCCCCGCGCATCTCGGCGATTTCGCGGGCGAACTTCTGCATCACGACCTTGCGCTTGATCTTGAGTGTCGGGGTCATCTCGCCGCTGTCTACGGAGAAGGTCACGGGCAGAAGCGTGAAGCGCTTGATCTTCTCGAAGTCGGCAAGACCACTGGAGAGGGCGTCAATCTCCTGTTTGATCCTCTTTTTTGCATCCGGCAGGGCCATCAGTTCCTCATCGGTGCCCGGCACCGACACCCCCTGCGCTTTCAGGGCCTCTTTGAGCTTTTCTTTGTTGGGCAGGACCAGAGCGGTGATGATGTTCTGCTTGTCCCCGATCAGCACGATCTCGCTAATCAGCGGCGACTGCTTCATCTCCGCTTCGATCGGCTGCGGGGCGACATTCTTGCCGTTCGCAAGAACGAGGATGTCTTTTTTACGATCCGTGATCTTCAGGTAGCCTTCGTCGTCCAGCAGCCCGACATCGCCGGTGTGCAGCCAGCCGTCCGCCCCGATCATCTCGGCGGTCACTGTCTCGTTCTTCCAGTAGCCCTTCATCACGTTCGCACCGCGATACAGGATCTCGCCGTCGCCCGCGATCTTGATTTCGCCACCAGGAACCACGATCCCGACCGTGCCGATCTTGATGCGCCGGTTCGGGTTGACCGCCATCACCGGCGATGCCTCGGTCATTCCATACCCTTCGATAATCGGAAGGCCGATCGCCTCGAAGAAGCGGGCGGTATCCGGAGCCAGCGCCGCGCCGCCCGACACCAGAAAGCGGAGCCGTCCGCCGAACCGGGCGCGAAGCTTTTCATAGACCAGCTTTTCGTAGACGAACCGCTGGATCTCCATCCAGGGACCGACAAGGCCGCTGCCACTGCGCTTCTTTTCCGCGTACTTTTTGCCAAACTCGATCGCTTTTTGAAAGATCCCCTGCTTGTTGGCGGGCTGCTTAGCAACGGCATCTTGGACCCGCTCCTGGAAACTCTCGTAGACCCTTGGCACGCAGACCATCAGGGTCGGCGCGACTTTCGCCATATCATCTACCAGGGTGCGGACGCCTTCCGAGTAACCGATAGTCCCCCCGACACTCAGCGGAAGGTAATAACCCGTCGTGCGCTCGAAGACATGACAGACCGGCAGGAACGACAAGAATGTGTCATTTTCCGTCACCGGCTGGCCCGCCCCGCGGAAATGGTCGAGCGACGCCTGCACATCGAACGTGAAGTTGCCATGGGTCAGCATCGCGCCCTTGGGATCGCCCGTCGTGCCGGAGGTGTAGACGATAGAGGCCACATCCTCGGCAGTGATGCCCCGCGAGATGGTTTTGTACGACTCCCCAAGCGGGTTCTTCTCGCCCTGTTCCGTGATCGAGGCGTAGGTATGCACCCCGGCATCCGCCGATGTCGGCCCCGGTTCTATCGCGATGAGATACTGCAGTTCCGGTAAGTCTTTGCGTGCTTCCAGGGCCTTTTTAAGCTGCTTGCCATCCGAAACGATCAGCGCCTTCGCCTCGCTGTTGCCGACGATGTAGGCGATCTGCTGGGGCGGCAGGGTCGGATAGATCGGCACCACAATACCACCGAGCGCGAGGACCGCAAGGTCCGTGATTGCCCACTCCGGGCGGTTCTCGGAAAGAAGCGCCACCCGGTCCCCTTTGACGATGCCAAGATGCGCCAGACCGGAGGCTACCGTCTCAACGCTTTGGGCAAGCTGACGATAGGAGATATCCTGATACGCTTTATCTACTTTATGGCGCAGGGCGATCCGATCACCGTGCGCTTCCGCGACTGCCTGAAAGATACCGTTGATTGTGCTGCTCGTCATATCGCTGCCTGCTGTCCCGGCGGCCTCTGCTGCCATCGTTATTTCTTGTGAAGGGGTCCTGCGCTTACTTCAGAGTTCGCGGGGCTGTTTTAAAACTCCTGCCATCATCCAGGCCAGGGAAAGCAGCATCGCCGAACCGAGCGTGATCGTGGTTGCCCATTGCAGCAGATAAGCACCGCCTTGACCGATTGCCGTCTGCATCGCCGTCTCTAAAATCGTGGTGTCCATTGGTAGCGTCCTCCGCGTTTGATGCTACATTTTAAGCGCGGAGGGCTGCCGTGAGCGCGGGGCGTTCGCCCTGTATTTCGAGGCTGGGAAGGCCCAGGCCGGGTGGGACCCGTGGCGGGAGACGGCCCAGCCTAACGCGGCGCGGCGTGGTTGGTCAGTTCCAGCAGGTTGCCATCGGGGTCCCGAATAAAGGCGGAGTAGGAACCGTCGTGCTCGCGCAGAAACTGATCCTGTTGCAAAGTCCCGCCCGCGGCGATACATGCCTCGACCGCTGCCCGGAGGTCGGAGACTTCCATCGCGGGATGCCCTTCGTGGCACTCCGGGACCGTGGTCGTCTCGATCAAGTGCAGTTCCAGCCCCGCCACATCGTACCAGATGCCGCGTGAGGAAAAATTCGGGCGTGGTTTGCGCCGCAGACATAGTGCCGTTTCATAAAAGGTGGCGGCGCGATCCAGATCGCTCACCAAAAATGTGACGTGATGAAAACCGATTACCGTAAAGGACACGTTGTCTTCTCCTGGTCTGCTGCTAAACGTGAGGATTCTCCTCGTGGTGGCGCATCTCCTCTTCGTACGGTTCCGTGTGGATCATTACCTCCACGTTCGGCAGAACATCACGCATCTGGTCTTCCAGTTCCTCGGTCAGTGAGTGCGCATCCCGCAGGCTGAGGGCGTCATCCACCTGGATGTGGACGTCAATATGCCGCTGCGGCCCGGCCTTCCGGGTTCGGAGCTTGTGCCAGCTCAGAATGCGTGTGTCGCCATCCAGCACGCCAGTGATCGTCTGTAACTCGCTTTCCGGAAGGCGGGTATCCAGCAGTGGCACCAGCGCGCCCCGCGCGATACGCCACCCGGTGACAAAGATGAACACAGCGACCAGAATCCCCACCACCGGGTCAATCCAGCGCCAGCCGGTCAGTGCGACCAGCGCCAGACCGGCGACAACACCGACCGATGTCCAGATGTCAATCGCGAGATGGTGGGCATCCGCCTCCAGGGCTGCGGAGTCCGCGAGCCGGGCAACCACGAAAAGCCGCCGGGAGACGACCATGTTGACTACTGCGGAGAGCGCCATGACGGCGATTCCCCAGCCGAGCGCCGGCGCGGCCCGGTCGTAACGCAGCGCAAGAAACGCCTCGACGACAATGTAGGCACCCGCCCCTACGATCAGCAGCGCTTCCGCCATGCTGGAGAGAGATTCGACCTTGCCGTGACCGTAAGGATGGGCTTCGTCGGGCGGGGCGGTGGAGGCGCGGACGGCAAAGAAGGCGATCAGCGCGGCAATCAGGTCGGTGGCGGAGTGGACGGCTTCCGAGAGGACCGCGACCGACCCGATAAACAGGCCGACTCCTAGCTTGAGGGCCACCAGAAGGCAGTTGGAGAGAACCGACAATCGCGCCGCTGCGATCTTTTCTCCCCCCAGCGCCACGGTGGTAGCGACGGATTCAGCACGGCGTCGGCTGCCCATATCGCCCGATGATAGCACGGGGTTAGGTTCGTGTCAACGACACCAGCGGCGGGTCAGGGCGCGGAGGAGCGCCCCGCCCGATCAGTCCGGCGAGAATCAGTCCCTGAAGCGCGGACTGGGTCAGTGAGCGGCGCATGGCCGGAAACAGCGGCTCGTCGTGCCCGTGCACAACCACGGCACCGGGCACGAAAACGCCTGCCCACGCGCCCGTTTTCAGCCAGTGGTGCGCCCAGGCGTAGTCCTCAGCCTGCGCCAGACGCTCATCGTAGGGGTGCGCTTTCCATAGCCTGCGGCGAACCGCCATGTTGCTGCCGAGAATGGTACGCGCCCGACCCATGATTCGGACCGGGGCGGCGTCCCGTGGCTCCTTGTGAAGCAAGTGCTGTGACCAGCGCTCCCATGCGGAATGCAGTCCCGCTGGCAGGCTTTGCCCTCCCCAGGTGCAGGCGACACTCGCGTCCGCGAAGGGCGCGACCAGACTCGAAAGCCAGTCGCGGTTCGCGGGGATCGCATCACCGGAAAGCCGAACCACGATCTCGCCGGTCGCCACAGCCGCTCCGGCATTATGGGCATGGGCATAGCCGAACTCGTGTGGCTTTAAACAGATGAGGCGTGCGCCCTGCTGCAAAGCAAAGGCACACGCCCCGTCGGTCGAGCCGGAGTCTACCACAATGACCTCCGGCGGCTGAAGAAGCCCCCGCTGCCCCGTAATGCGGGGCAGCGTCTGCTCCAGAAAGCTTCTCTGGTTCTTGGTGATGATGACCACGCTGACAAGCATTGCAGAAGAGGGTCCGCTCAAACGTTCTGCAAAGCCTCTTCCGGCGAGGACGAATCCGGGGAGGGGCCAGTGCCCTCCTGCAGTTCGTTCTCGATCTCGGTATCGGTGACCAGCTCGCGAGCGACCTTCACCGAAACGATCACCGTGTCCAGCGCGGAAACCAGCTCGATACCACTCGGCAGCTCGACATCCGAGGCGTATTTGACATCGCCGATCTGCATCTCGGAGACGTCCAGGAAGAGGTTGGCGACCATGCGTTCCGGCAGCGCCTTGACTTCGATGGTGAGGTGAGCCTGATCGAGCAGCCCCTCGTTCAGACGCACCGACTCCGGCTCGCCCGTCAATTCAACAGGGACGGTCGCCTTCTGCGCCTCGTTTGCCTGGATCTTGTGCAGACCGACATGCTGAAAGTCGCGGGTCAGCGGGTTAATCTCCACCTCGGTCAGCTTCACGAGATGGCGATCTCCGCCAAGCGATAGGTCTATCAAAGTATTGGCCCCGGCATCGGATGCCAGAACCTTGGCAACGTCTCTTGCTTCAACCGTCACCAGCACGCCCTCAATGCCTTTGCCGAAAACGGCGCCGGGGATGTGACCGGCGCGGCGTAGCCGCTTCCGCTCGCCCTTGCTGGCGTCCGCGTGACGGGGCTTTGCCTCAATCGCGATATGTTCCATCTATTTTGTTCTCAACCTTTCTGTTGTTTCCGCCCTGCGCGCCGGTCGGCGCCCCTGCCCGGCAGAAACAAACAGTGCATGCTACCGTGTTTTTGCCCGGGGCCGTCAGCAGGGAAACCTGGAGTGCCATTGCGGAGTCAGGGGTTTGCGGCGATAAACCCCTCGATCTCGGCAACATCGTCGTCGGAAAGAGGGAAGTCGGCTGCCCCCAGGGTGCCCGCTGCCTGACCGGGCTTCCGCAGTCCGACGATCGCCCCGGTGACAGCGGGGTGCCGCAGGGTCCAGGCGATCGCCACTTCGCCGGGTGTCCTGGCCTGCCGCCCCCCGACCTGCTTCAGGACCTCCACCAGTCGGAGGTTGCGGGTCAGGCGCGGCTCCTGAAAGTCGCGATTACCGCGCCGCCAGTCGTCCTGCTCGAAATCGGCGACCCGCTCTTTGGTCATGGCTCCGGTTAGCAGACCGGATTCCATCGGCGAGTAGACAATAACCCCGATGTTGTTTTCCTGACAGAACGGCAGGGTGCTCGCCTCGATCCCACGCTCGATCAGCGAATAGGGCGGCTGCAGCGAGGTGACCGGGGCGATCGCCTGGGCACGTACCAGCTGCGCGACCGTGAAGTTCGAGACCCCGATATAGCGGACCTTGCCCGCCTCCACCAGCTTTGCCATGGCGGCCCAGCCCTCCTCGATCTCCGCCTCGGGGTTGGGCCAGTGAATCTGATAAAGATCAATGGTTTCTATCTGGAGACGTCGCAGGCTGTTCTCGCATTCCTCACGCACCGAATCCGCACGGAGACTGCGATAGATCTCACGCTTATCGTCCCAGCGCATCGAGGACTTTGTGAAGATCAGCGGCTTTTCGCCCTGGTAGTCACGGACCGCACGCCCCACCACCTCCTCGGACCGACCCAGGCCGTAGACTGCGGCGGTGTCAATCCAGTTGACCCCGGCATCCAGTGCCTCGTAGATCGCGGCGACGGAGGCGGCATCGTCCTGCGCGCCCCATCCGTACTGCCAGTCCCCGCCCCCGATGGCCCATGCCCCGAACCCAACCGTCGTTATCTGAAGATCGCTGTTTCCCAGCCGTCTGGTCTGCATTGTGCTCGTATCCCCGCTTCGTAGAATCGTGCTTCCTTCCTACTCTACCCGCGGATCTCCCGGCACGGTGATCGCGCAAGGGCGGAAAGTGTCGTCCAGAAGCGAGACAGCCTCTCCGATCGTGGTCTCAAGGCGTCTGTCGAGACATCGTGCGACGAGGTCGTACAGGTCGCTTGCCGCGCGGCGGACTCCCCCGAACTTGTAGCCGATCAGGTACACCGCACATTCGTTTGGACCTGTGGCCTCCTCCGGGTCCCAGGCAAGAAAATCCCCGTTCTCGCTGATTCCGAACGGCACGAGACGCCGCACCTGTTCCGGGTCTCCATCCGGCTCGTACTCGAACCACTCCTCCTCGACCCCCTGCCTGAAGAAGGCGGCAAGGCGAGCGCTTTGCGTTTCCAGATCCTCGCAGTGGCCGGGGATCGGGACATAGATGATAAAGAAATGGCACAGCAGCCCGTAGCCGAGTGTTCGGACAAAGTCCCGGTAAGACGGCGGCAGACGAAAGCCGTTCGGGAGTCGCACAGCGGTCAGCGCGGCTTCCCCTGTCGTGGTCCCCTGAGGGGCATCGCCTGGTGGCAGGACCAGGTCACGGTAGATCCGTGCGGGCAAGGGTCGCGCTCCTTTGCGGTTCGGTGCCTGGAGAGGACAGGGAGAGGCTCCAGGCCGGGCGGGCGGCAAGGACCCGGGCATAAACGGGGCAATCCGGCGTGTGCGCGCCGGGCAGGTAGCCCGTGCTCATGAGAAACTCCCCCACGATCTCCCCGCCGGTGAAAAGGAACGTCTTCTTAAACTGTCGCGTCCACTCGTCTTTGGTGAGCGGATGGTGGGCGTTCAGCCAGGCCAGGAACGAACCGTGCGACTCCTCGATCTCGACGATCCGCCGCGCGTTTTCGATCACCGCTCGGACCTTGAGCCGGTTCCGGATGATGCCCGCATCGGCAAGCAGCCGCGCTTCGTCGTCCGCACCATACGCGGCGACCGTAGCGGGGTCGAACCCCGCGAAGGCGCGGCGGAAGTTGTCCTGCTTTTGCAGGATAGTCAGCCAGGAAAGACCGGCCTGGTTGATTTCCAGGGCGAGACGCTCAAACAGATCGGCATCGCTTTTCAGCGGGAAGCCATACTGGTTTTCATGATACGGGCCGTGCCAGGGATGATCCGGCGCGATCTGGCAGTAGGTCAGTGACAATATCCGGTCTTCCTTCTCCGATGGTTCGCTTCATTCTACCGTTGGTGAATCGGATAAAATGAACCGGATATCATGGCCTCCTCGCGCAGCACCAAACTTCGTATCGCCGCCTCCGTTCTTTTTGCCACCGGTTTCTTCGATGCCATTGCCGGGCGTTTTCTGTTTGAGCCTCGTCTCACGGACCCGCGCCCCGGCATTCCCCTGCCCGGCGAGGAATGGGTAGACCTTGCCGGGGCGATCCACGCCCACTCCACCTACTCCGACGGGGCAGGAGATGTGCCGACAGTTCTGGCCGGTGCCAGGGAGGCGGGCGCCGACTTTCTGCTGCTCACCGACCACAACACCCAGCAGCCCCTGCGCGACGGCTGGGAGGAGAAGTACGCACTCAGCCGTCCGTTTCTGCTGATCGGAACCGAGGTCACCGTCGAGCACGGCGCGTTCGTTCTTGCTCTCGATATGCCGGCCGCCTGGGAGCCGACCAAGGCGCAGAAGCCGCAGGTCGCCATTGACGAGGTCCGGGCGCAGGGCGGCCTGCCGCTGGTCTCGCTCCCGTTCGATGTCAAGCATCCGTGGCGAGATTGGAACGCGACCGGCTTCGAGGGGCTGGAGGTTATCAACTTCAGCACGATAGCGCGCCGCCATATCAACCTTCTATCGCTGGCCTGGCTGATTCCGCTTTACCATCTGCGCGGTATGCAGGCGGTACTGCGCGCCCTGGTGACTCGTCCGGACCAGGCGATGGCCCGGTGGGATGGGCTGACCGCGGGCGGAGAGCGGCATTTTGTCGGGATCGGAGCGCTGGATGCTCATGCCCTGATGAAGATCGGGAAGAAGAAGTACCCGATTCCCTCGTACGCCGACTCATTCCGGGCGGTCATGACTCACTTCCTGCTCCGCCGCGGGGATACCGAGGGCGACCCGGAGCGGCGAAAGCGCGCCGTTTACGACGCACTGCACACGGGTCGCTGCTACTTTTCCTATGATTGCCTGGGCAGGCCCCCGCGCTTTGAGTTCACGGCGCGAAACAAAACAGACGGATCGGTTGTCCGAATGGGCGGGGATGCTCCTCCTGGCACGGAACTTGCCATTTCTGGTTTTGGCGCACGAACCTTGATCCGTCTTTTTCGGGATGGCGGACCGGTCGCGGGAAGTGTGACCGGTGGCCTGACACACCGCGCGGACGTTCCCGGCGCCTACCGGATCGAGGTCTCCCGATATACGCTTCGGCTTGGTCCGTTTTTCTTCGGAGCACGACCCTGGATTTTCACAAACCCGATCTATATTTCTTAATTTTCTTAACCGAAAAAACGGTGCATTTAGGATATACTTTCGTGGCGTTCGTTGTCGTTACTAAAACCGACCGGCAGGCCGCCTGCGGGGAACTAAACCCACGCTTCGAGCGTTATGAGTGATGGATGTAT